>NZ_FNCS01000031.1 GCF_900100665.1 Pelagibacterium luteolum | reverse complement strand
TATAGGTTCGGGTAGATCGGCGAGGTATGAGCGCTGTCAGTCGTTTTTACAAACCGCTTTCGCGGCTTAATCCCCAACCCGTTCTCCCTCATGATCCTGGCGATCCTTTTGTGATTGATCCTATGACCGCGGCGGTGCAATTCGTGGGTGATGCGACGATAGCCATAGCCAGGCAGATCGTCCCGAATGGCCTCTATCAGCTCGATCACTTCCGTATCTGCGATTCCGCTGGACGTGTTGGGGCGGTAATAGAACGTGCTGCGCGGAAGACCGATCATTTGACATCCCTGCCTGATGGAGCAATGCGCGGGCCGGTGACAATCGATGAGTTCTCGTTGACGGGTCCTGGAGAGGGGCGCGGCGTTTTTTTGGCCATGTCCAGTTCCATGGTCAGTTGCCCGACCTTGCGCTCAAGAGCTGCAATGCGGCCCTCGTATTCGGCGACGACGCTTGCTTCGGCTTCTTCCTGATTGAGTTCGCCACGATCGAACTGGGACAGCCAGAGCTGGATGAGATTGGCGGAAACGCTATAAGTGCGCTGCGCATCGCGGCGCCCGATGACGCCATTTCGAATGTCCTGGCATAACTGCAGCTTGAACTGCATCGAGTGACGGCGGTAGGGACCTCTTGGTGACATGGACCTTCTCCATTCAAGGCCCACAGAGCGTATCAGCTTTTCTTCCCCGCTGGTCCAGTCCCAGGGGTTCACTCCAGGTTGTCATTGAGAAGTGACCCGCCTGTAGGATAGTTTCCCGCGCTGCGGGGATGGTCAAGTGGCAGGCTTTTCCTTTCGTGTTTTGGGTGCTGCAGCGCTTGCCCTGAAGCGGAAGCTGTCATTGCCGGTTTCGAGGATGTGGCAGTGATGGGTGAGCCGATCGAGCAGAGCCGTGGTCATCTTGGCGTCGCCGAACACGCCGGCCCATTCGCTGAAGCTGAGGTTGGTGGTGATGATGACGCTGGTCTGCTCGTAGAGCTTGCTGAGCAGATGGAACAGCAGCGCCCCGCCTGACGGGCTGAACGGCAGATAGCCCAGCTCGTCGAGGATGATGAGGTCGAGCCGCAGTAGGCGATCGGCAAGCTGGCCCGCCTTGTTGGCGGCCTTTTCCTGCTCGTCGACCCAATAGAGCATCAGACGAGCGTCCGTATCCCCGGTTGCGGTGCCGGCTTTGATCGCTTCGAACCTGTTCATGACGGTCCTCCAGAACCTGTCTTCCGAAATCAGGTGCGTCAGCCGCGGGCGTTGCGCGATCTCGCTGACCTGCTCCTTAGTCAGCTTCGGCAATACTTCTTTTTCGCCCTGGCGCGCGCGACCGACGACGATAATCGCCGCGTCGATCAATTCGGCACCATCCGATTTCTTGGCAATCTCAGCGGCGACATCTTTCCCATGACGATGGACGGCTAGGTTTCGAAGCGCACTGCAAGACGAAGCGCCAAGTGCGCGGCTCGACGCCGTGCTGTCCCAACTACCTGCACCCGAAAAATCTGAGTGAATGCTGCTGACAAAAGCCCCGTTGCACCCGCGAACGTAAGCAGCCAAGCCCAATCCCACTCCATCTATCACCCCCATGACAAAAGGGCCGCCGGAGCGACCCTAAAATCGGCCCTCAGTCGAAGTCCTCCCGGGCAGTGAACTCACGATGGTTGGAATCTGGAAGACCGTCAACTATCCGGGCGCGTCAGTGATTGTCCACCGGCTTCTGTACCACCACCGCCCCCGAAACAGGCGCATCATTACGGCAACCAGGCCGCTTACTGCCGACCAAACGCCCGGCCTCGCCATGTATCTCCGGCGGCACTGGGAGGCCTTTGAGAACGGTTTCGATCTGCTCGTGTGACATCCAGCTCATCGTAAATCCTCCCTGGGCGTGATCGCCAATCCGTTAACGACAATTAACTCGAGAGGTTGCGTGAGTGTCCATCAATTTTCGGACCGTATTCCAGCGATCCCTCGCATTAAACGTAGACCCTTGAAAGTCTGGCCCTTCGCGACCTGCAATATGACCGAGAGCACAACGTCACGCTCTTCGTCATTAAGCGATCCAGCGAACGCCTCAGCGATCTCGAGCTGCTCTGGGCTTCGCTCGAGATAGTACTGCTGCAGATGATAGTAGATCCGCTTGTAAGCGGTGTCGGCGTGCTCGAGTGATATGACCTCAGACGCTCGCATAATCGGCAGGTCGGCACCGTCGACGACCAGGACGATGTATCCGCCGTCTTGAACAGCTGTGACCTTCGAGGTCCCGAAATAGACGCTGTCGCCGTCCTTAAGATTGATTTTCAGCGCCATTGCATACCCCAAACAAAAAGGCGGCCCTATGGACCGCCTTCTCGTCTAGATGATTTGGTCGCCTTAGAACAGACGGAGGACCGACTGGTCCTGCTGGCTGGCCATCGACAAAGCGGTCGAGGACAGCTGCTGACGGGTCTGCAGTGCGAGGAGGTTTGCGGCTTCTTCGTTGGAGTCGGCCAGAGTGAGGTTGGCCGCACCGGTCTGCAGGGTGTTGATCATGCTCTTGGAAAAATCCTGGCGGTTCTGAACTACCGACAGGGAGGAACCGAAGGCGGAAGCCTGCGAGCGCACTTCGTTGATGGCACCCTTGATGCTGCCAAGCAGATCATCGATGTTGCCATCGCTGTCGAGATCTGAACCATCCAGATTGGGCTTGATACCGAGCACAGTCGATCCGATACCCTGCTCATTTTTGGAGCGGATATTCAGTTCCGATGTGCCGGTCTCGTTGAAGGTGATCTGCAGGTTGTCGCCACGCAGCAGATTGATACCGTTAAACGACGCGTCATCGACAAGCTTGTCGAGCTGATCGCGAAGCTCACGGAACTGTGAAGCGAGCCCCTCGCGGACACTGTTTCCACCCACGACGTCTTCGCGCAGGCTGCTCTGCCCGTCGACCTCACCCTTGTCGGAGACGCCTGCAATATCAAGGCCCTGAGTAGAGAGGTTCTCGATACGCAGTTGACCGTTGTCGTTCGAGGCACGGATGGCGCTCTTCAAAGAGTCATTGTTGTTGATCGCACGAACGATGTCGTCGACGGACTTGACCTCGGCGGCGTTGGTTGCGCCTTCAGTGATAGTCGGTGCCTGTCCACCGAAAACTGCCTCAGCGCCGGAACCAGTGATTGCGACGGTGTTGGAGCCATCAAGATTGCCTTGGATCGTCAGTGAACCAGCGTTGTTCACTGCACTGAAGCCGGTGCCTGCTAGCATCTGATTCATATAGTCTGCAGCTGCATCAGCGGTGCCGGCGTTGGCAGCATTGAGAGTGATCTCGGTACCGTTCACTGAGAACGTCCAGCTCTCAGCTCCAGTGCCGCCAATGCTTTCACGATTGCCAGCAGCAAAACCGATCGCATCAGCATCAATGCCACCGACACTGATTGAGCCACCTCCGGTCGTGTTGCTAATCGTTACAGCGCCTGTTGTGGCGTTGGCGACCGCGGTTACGCCCGCCAAGGATGGGTTCGTTGCCGTATCAGCAGCAGCTGCCGTAATTGCAGCCTCGACCTTTGCACCGATGGCAGCAGCGCCGATGTCCGAAGCATCGCCGTTGTCGTTGTTATTTGTGATCGAAAGGTCGACGCCATTAACAGAGAAGTTCAGTGTTGCGCCGTTAGCAAGAGGACCGGTCGGTGCCGTACCGACCAGGTCGGTCGGTGCAGAGCCAGCCGATGGAGGCGTAAACGCGCCGCCCACAGCGGTGGACTGGACAGGGCTGCCTGTGGTGGTGTTTAGAGCAATATTCACCGTGCCATCAATTGCACCGCCCGAGAACGAGAGGTTACGGATGCTTGCCGTGTCGATCGAGGATGCGTCCAGTTTGAAGGACTGAGTTTCGAACGACTTGTCCTGGCGTGCCTGGCGCAGAGTAGACTGCATGGATTCAAGAGTCTTGGTGATTGCACTCAGACCGTTGTCAGCAGCTTCCAGAGTCTGAATGCCATTGGCCATGCCATCGAGCAGCTGGTTGATATCGCCAGCGCGCGAGTTCAGCGAAGAAGCGGTGAAGAAGTTGGTGGGATTGTCCAGAGCCGAGTTGACCTTCTTGCCAGTCGCCAGGCGGTTCTGGGTCGAGGCCATCAGATCGGCAGTGTTCTGGAGGGAAAGCAGGTTCGAGCGAACGGCTTTCGAAAGCGTAATATCAGACATTGTTTGGCACCTATCCTGGGCACTGAAAAGCTCGGACTTCTGCCGAGGTTCGTTGAATATGTCTGCCAGACACTAAAAGAACGTAAATCGAGATGGATCGATTTGACCCGTTTATGCCTGCTTTGGCACCTGTTGATTGGATTGGCCGATCTAGACGACTACGCTGCCGTGCCGACATCCAGGCCGCTGCTTACCGAGCAAGCGAGATGCCTGTGCGTCCGCTGGCACCTCATGGGGAACGCCCTTCATGACCGTCTCGATTTCCGAGTGTGACATCCAGCTCATCTCAAGTCCTCCCTCGGCGTGATCGCCTGCCCTTCAACTATCATTAACGATAAAGGTTGCTTCGACAGAAATCACGTCGACGAGATCGCTTCGAGGGATCATCAGCAAGGGTTCACCGAACCACGTAACCTGGTTTGATCCACCCGTTGACAGCGCCGTCGATTCGCGTCGTGATTATTCCCAAAGGGTGTGAAGAGAGGGATGATGCGTATGGTTCGAGGAGCCAATTGGATGGCTGGAATGCGAAAGACCGAGTGACCTTGGTAAAGAAGGATGGCACCCTTTTTCGAGAAGCCATCCCCTCCATAGTGAATTCGAAACAAATCACGATCCCTGCGGCTGATCTGCCGATCGAAGTAGGTGACCACTTACTGAGATCATTGCCGAGCGGACTCGTGGAGGATTTTGAAGTCATTGATCCCGGTTTTGTTCAAGGAATTTCGGGAGCAATTCCAGCTCACTTTCAGACGAAGGTTCGCCGCACGGATGCACCCCAGGCTTCACCGCAGACGATTATCAACAACATCACTAACCACGTTAGCGGTGCCAACGCTCGCGTTAACATAAACTCGACGGACAACAGCACCAACACGGGGACCACCCTCAACGTCATGAAGGTCGCCGAATTCGTTGATCAGCTCAAAGGTTCGATGGGGAGCTTCACCGACGAGCAAAGGGACCGGATGGCTGAACCTCTTGCTCTGCTCGAGAGCGAGATACGCAGCGGAATTCCTAATCACGGCCGGATGAGAGATCATCTCGTTTCCATTCGCACCGCGCGGAAGGAGCCGCTGAGAGCCTCTTGGCATCCGGTGTCGTAGGCTTAGTCAACAACATCCTTGCTGCGGGCGGCATGTCCTAGCCCAATCGTCAAAACAACTGCCGAATCGTACGCGCTCGGAAGCATCAGCGTGAAGGCATATCCAGACGCCATCGCCGTCCCAATCCCGTCCCAGTGCCATTTTGAGATTGAATTTGAACGCCAGATTTTGGGAGTGGTAGTAAGCATCCGCTGAGGACCGCGGCGCTGTCAGGGTCCGGCTGATTATTGCTCTTCGATGAGATTTCGGAGGCACTCGATCCCATCTTCAGTAAAGGCGATCGTGCCGCCGTCATCGGCGAGACTATAGACCCGGATTATGCCGTCCTCGGTTTCCATTTCGATGGTGATTTCGAAGATGCGGTCGACCGTCTCGCCGAGCTCGGCAGCGACGCGGTCGATGGTTCTGACGGCATAAACCTTATTGCGCTGCACGATCAGGCGGCCTTGGTCATGGCCCGCGGCGCCCAATTCCAGGGAAGAAGTTCTTTGAGCCGGCTCTGCGGCATGTCGGCAATGCGGGCGAGCACGTCGGCGAGCCAGGCCTGGGGATCGATATCGTTGAGCTTGGCCGAGACAATGAGGGTGTATATGAACGCCGCCCGGCGGGCACCGCGGTCCGAACCAGCGAACAGCCACGCTTTTCTGCCAAGGGCAATTCCGCGCAGCGCACGCTCGGCTGCGTTGTTCGAGAGGCAGATGCGGCCATCCTCAAGGAATGCGGCAAAGCCTGTCCAGCGCGCGAGCATGTAGTTCATGGCCTTGGCCACCGGAGCGTGACGCGAGAGCTTTTCGCGCTCGGTCATCATATAGGCATGCAACTCATCGACGAGTGGCGCGCATACGTGGTTCAGGTTCAGGTCCCGGACGACGCGCACCAGAGAGGCAATCCGCTCCTGCAGATGTGCTGTCAGGCGCACGAAGACCGCAGGGCCGTTTGCCATGTACCGCCCGGGCTCGCGATCGCTCTCAAACATCAAGAGCTGTGGCCGTGCGAGTGGCAGGAGCTTTCCAACAAGATTGGCCGCACTGGCCTGAACCGAATGGTTCCAGTTGGCGGCGACTTTTCCCTCTTTGACCCAATCATGCCCGCGGTTTTGAATGAGGAGCAGGATCTGTGCGGCGAGATCGGGGTGGAGTTCTCGTAGCCTGCTCCCGCGTGTCTCAGCCCCATCCACATCCGCACCGCGAGCGTCCAACTCGCTGAGCGCAGCCTGGTAGAATTGCTGCTGCAGTTTCGACAGCAATCCGGCTGCTTTCGCACGTGCTGTTTCCCGGCGTTTGCGATCTACCTCTTCGCGGAACGCCGCAAGTGGCGGACGTTTCGGCGTCTGCCCGGATTGAACCCTGGCCCAGTAGCCTCGCGGCGGCTTGGGAACCTGAAGACGGGAGCATAGCTTAGCGATTGCGACATCCGAAACGCCAAGTTCCCTGGCTACCTCCTGCGTCGGCTTCTCCCAAACCAGCGCGAACAGTTCCTCGCGCGAGAGCTCTTTTGACGACATTTTGGCTCCTTTCTGGTCAATGGCGCCGGGCACCCTTCGTCCTGCTATCGACACCTATCTCTCTTCATGAGCGATTTTCGACATTGGTGATTGATTTTCAATCCTTGAGCTGTAAATTCCCTTCGACAGAATGTGCGATATGTGATCGCCTTTCGACGGTCATGAGAGAAAGCCGACATGAAGCTGGACGTCAGGAACCCTGCCCATTTTCAGAACGAGCCCGTTCCAAAGGGCACGCGGCTCGCGGGGTGGACCGCTCTCGTCCACGCGCTCGACGTGAAGGCGCCTGTGAGAAACCCCGCCTGCATCTCCGAACGGCACGTGCGCGGCAATCGCCGGCAGGAGGGCATCTGGGAGGTCTATGACAAGCGGTATCAACCGGACGACACACTGGATGGGCATCTCGGCTTTGCCCTGCGCCATGAGCCGATTGACCTTCTGGTGCTCAAACGCATCCTCGATGCGCTGCCGGAGCAGGACCTCATAGACTTCATCCAGCGGACACCAACCGGCGCGGTGACGCGGCGCACGTGGTTCTTTTACGAAGCCCTGAGTGGCAAGCCCCTCGACATCGACGACGCTCCCACAGTCACCGCCGTCGATGCACTCGATCCCGAAGTCTATTTCACCGGTCCCGCTTTGCTGTCCCTGCGCCATCGTGTGCGCAACAATCTGCTCGGCACGGGCGCGTTCTGTCCGATCATCAGGCGTACCGAAAAGCTGGAAGCATTTCTGGCCCTCGACCTTTCGCATAAGGCGCAGGAGACGATAGGGCGAACGGGCACCCATGTCGTTTCCCGGGCTGCAAGCTTTCTCCTCCTCGCCGACAGCCGCGCGAGCTTCGAGATCGAAGGAGAACGTGCGCCGGCCAATCGGCTCGAGCGCTGGGGACGTGCCGTTCTCGAGGCTGGCAAGCGTCCGCTCAACACAGAAGAGATCTATCGCCTGCACCGCATCCTGATCGGCGACGATCGGTTCACCGAGATCGGATATCGCAGCGAGGGCGTGTTTCTGGGGGGGCGGGACCATAACCATGATCCGCTGCCCGAGTTCATCGGTGCCCGTCCTCAGGATGTTCCCGACATCATGACCGGCCTCAATGAATGCAACAACAGGCTGCGGAGCTCAGAGGTCGATCCGGTGCTGCAGGCGGCCGCGATTGCATTCGGGTTCGTTTACGTGCACCCGCTGGCCGACGGCAATGGACGTCTGCACCGCTGTCTAATCCACCACGTGCTTGCCGAGCGCAAATACACCCCGCCCGGCATGGTGTTTCCTGTCTCGGCCGTCATGCTGGATCGCATCGACGACTATGCCTCGACCCTGAAGCGGCACTCCGGTCCTTTGATGGAGTTCATCGACTGGCGCGCGCTGCCCAATCACAATGTCAAAGTCACAAACGACACGGCAGACCTCTATCGCTATTTCGACTGCACTGAAGAGGCCGAGTTCCTCTATAGCTGTGTGCAACGAACCGTCGAGATCGATCTGCCGCGCGAGATCGACTACCTCAAGTGCCGCGATCAGGCTCTGACTGCCGTCATGAACCTGGTCGAAATGCCCGACCGCATGGCACAGGACCTTGTCATGCACATCCGTCAGAACGGCGGATCGCTCAGCAAACGCCGCCGTACCGGCGAGTTTGAGAAACTGCGCGACGATGAGGTCCAGCAGATTGAGGCGATTGTCGCCGAGGCGTTTGGAGCTTTCGATCAGAAATACAGTGTACAATCCTGAGCTTCAGCAGCGCGCTGTTCGGAACCGCTCTGCGGCTTGCGTCGATTGGATCTGTGAATTCACTAAAAGGCGCACGGGAGCCTTGGCCAAAGATACCGGCACACGTCAGTCCGGTGCTCGAGCGCCTATCGCTCTATTATAATATAGCCTAGCCAAATATCATTGCCGCTTCATTGAAATGTTTCAACGAACACCTTTTTATTGACGTGTTACTGAAGATCTGCTCTTGCGGAGGCCATGGAAAATTTTCCATAGTGGTCGTGCCGAATCACCGCAACGGGGACAATCGTGGGACATTCAGGCTTGCGCTCAGAGATCGCCAACAATCTCCCGGACGTGACGCAGATGGTGCGTTCCGATTTGCGGTTGATCTTCGCTCGCATTGTCGCGTGTCAATCGGCGTTGAAGTTTACCCCCTTATCGGCACGCAATATTGGCTCTGACTCACATTTGGTGCAATCGAGCGGTGTGATTTCCTTTTAAGAGGGAATCACTGGAATGGCGCGAACACTGCGAGCCTCATCGCTTGTTCCATCAGGCTTCATCCTTGGGACGACGCGGGAGATTGATGGCCATCTCGAGGTCAGCGTCCGTCCTCGGCAAATGGGAAGCGCTTGCCCGTCTTGCGGACGCAATAGCCGCAGCGTGCACAGTCACTATCGGCGAAAAGCCTCCGACTTACCGCTTGGTGGCCGTCGAGTAAAACTGGTCATCAAAGCGCGCAGATTTAGATGCAACAACGTGTTGTGCGGGCAGAGGGTGTTCGCCGAGCGGCTGGAGAATAGCGCACTTGCGCCATGGGCGCGCAGGACGCAGCGTCTCAATCTGCTTGTCCATCATCTGGGCTTAGCGCTCGGTGGGCGTCCGGCTTCACGTTTTGCCGATCGGCTCATGGTGCCTGTCAGCAAGGATACTTTGATCCGCACCGTCCGGCGCTTCGGCACACCATCGCCCATACCCCCTCGCGTGATTGGCATCGATGATTGGGCATGGCGACGCAACCATCGTTATGGGACGCTGATCTGCGATCTTGAGCGCCGCCGTCCGATAAAGTTGCTGCCGGACCGCGAACCCGCGACAACTCAGGCCTGGCTTTCTAGTCAAAAACAGATCGAGATTGTCGCCCGCGACCGGGGCGGAGGATATGGTCTGGCGATCAGCAGGGGGCTGCCGGAGGCGGTCCAGGTCGCCGACCGCTGGCACTTAATGGAAAACGCCAGCAGGGCGTTTCTCGAAGCAGTGCGCAAATCCATGCGGGAAATCCGGCGGTGTATCGGTGTGGCGCGTATCGATCCTGAGTTTCTGACGGCAGCCGAGAAGATTCAATATGGCGGCTTTCTCCGCCGCGAGGACACAAACCATGCGGTTATGGCGCTCTTCAACGATGGCATCCCGCTCAAGGAAATCGTCCGCCGTACTGGTCACAGCCGGGGCCTTGTACGCCAAATCACAAGGGGTTTGCACTCCGATGTTTTCCGCACGCGCGAGAGCTCGCTTGAGCCATATCTGGAATGGCTGGACGCACAGTGGGATCAAGGCGATCGAAATGGCGCCGATCTTTGGCGTCGCCTGTGCCGAAAGGGCTTCAAGGGTTCGCTTCGGGTGGTGGGAGAGTGGGCAACGCGCCGGCGGCGAGCCGAACAGGCCGACGCAGCCCTTCGCCGCATTCCCTCGGCACGAACGATTGCCAGGCTTATGACCACAGGACGAGATCGACTGACGAAGCCGGAAACTGTTATCATCGCCGCTATTGAGGCCGATCTACCCAACCTGGTTACTGCGCGCAGTCAGATCGAGGCGTTCAACACGATGATCCGGACCCGGGACGCCGGCGGTCTGGCCGATTGGCTTGAACAGTCTTCGCAAGGCCTGATGGCCTCGTTCGCGAAGGGGGTTCATCGGGACAGAGCAGCGGTTGAGGCTGCAATTTCTTCAACTTGGTCGAACGGCCAAACTGAGGGCCAGATCACCAAGCTCAAGCTCGTCAAGCGTCAGATGTATGGCCGCGGCAAGATCGATCTGTTGGAAGCACGGCTCATCGGTGCACCATGACCGCATTGCACCAAATAGGCGCCAGAGCCAAAATTGCATGCCTAAACACATTTGATCGCGCATCCTGCTCCAGCCGCTTTAAAAGCTGCTTTTGGAGCTTAGTCCAGCCGCCGCCGGCCGAGAGTAGCTCTACTGCGGCAAGGCTAAGCGAGGCCTGGGCAAGCGGGTGAGTAGAGATGTTCGCAAGTGCCATCAGTTCAAGGGCGCCGCGCTCAGTTTCGCCTATGCGCGAGATTTCATCGAAGGCCATTCCGAATGCCGGAGCAAACGGTCAACGCTGCTATTGACGGTCAAGGCTGCCGTTGCGTTCGGAAACTGAAGGTTACCCCCGAATGGATACACGTCAATTCCATGGGTTGTGGGTCTCAGAGTAATGCCTTCCTCAGCGGCCTTATCGATCAAAATCTTGCCGGGTCCTCCTGAAAACTTATCCTCTCCGGCATCAATCCCCAGACTGAGCCGCATCCCGACCAGTGTCAGCGCAGCTTTCAGATCGAGCGCGAAGGCTTGTGCGTTTTGCTCGGTTGGAAAACCATGCGCGTCGATTGAGAACCATTCAGAACCTACCGCCATTCTTGAAGGATCACGCCTGAGGAACAACTTTCTGTCGGAGATGGTCAGCGTCACCGCATCATCGCCAAGCGGGAACGGCCTCGCCATTCGGAACCGAAACCGCAATGACCACGACGGAATAGTGTTCTCGTTGTCAGACATTGTGCTCCTTTCGGTCAGCGGTCTTCTGAGACGCCTTTAAGAGAGCCTCGCGAAGTTGGGACCGACGAAAAGGCTTTTGCAAAAACTGATGGTCGCTCATATTTTCGACAGGGCCGCCATGTTCGATGTTCCCCGATGCCAGAACGATTCCGATGTGGGGCCAGCGTTTGCTTACCTGACTGGCCAGAGAGACACCGCTTATCGATCCGGGCATCACAACATCACTGAGCAAGAAATCGAACCGCTCATCGCGTCGGTCGAGAATTACAAGAGCTTGATCAGCATTTTCAGCACCGGTACCGACAAGGCCTAGGGAGGCCAAGAGCCGCAACAGGCTCGCCAACAGCTCTGGATTGTCGTCGACCGCCAAAATCCGCATCCCCACAAGAGTGCGTTGGCTTGCCTGTGGCTTGGCGATAGAATTCTGGACGCCCACGGCCTGGGGCAACAACAGGGATATGCGGGTTCCTTCGCTGAGGACAGAACGCACGGTTACTGTACCACCGGATTGACGGGCAAATCCGTAGACCATACTCAGGCCCAGTCCCGTGCCGCGCCCAGCAGGTTTGGTCGAAAAAAACGGCTCGAATATTCTACCCAAATGCTCGGTCGCAATGCCTGAGCCGTTATCGGAAACCGTCAACGCAATATATTGACCCGGCCCAATATCCAGTTCTGCAGCCTCGGTCTGGCTCACGTCAGACTGTCTCGCGTCCACGGTAATGGTGCCGCCTAGGGGCATAGCGTCTCGGGCGTTCAGCACGAGATTGAGCAACGCCAATTCCCATTGGCTTTGATCAGCGCAGACGTGGGTGTCTGAAACCGCCTCCACATCAAGCAAGACGTTAGCGGGCAGCGTTCGCTGCCAAAGGGGCCCTGCTCCTCTAAACAGGCTCTGCACGCTGACGGCGACCGGCTGGAGCGTTTGCCGGCGCCCGAAGGACAAGAGCCTACTGGTGAGGTCGGCTCCCCGAGCAGCCGCCCGACTTATCATCGACGACAGTTCATGATCAAGTGATTTGCTATCGAGCCTTTCCTCAAGTAGTTCGGAATTGCCCGAAATAATCATCAACAGGTTATTGAAGTCATGAGCCACACCACCGGTAAGCTGGCCAAGCGCTTCAAGCTTGCTGGCCTGGTGAAGGTGTTCTTCGAGACGCTTTTGCTCCGTTCGATCCGTGTTAATGGCCAGCACCCGACCAGATTGTCCATCGGTTCCCTCAACCAAAGTCCAGCGTGCTTCTACTTCTAACGTTCGGCCATCGCGGGAGGTCTGGACGAGTTCGCCACTCCAGCTTCCCTCACGGCATACTGTCTCGTGGGCTTCAACGAACACTGACGATTTGTTGATGCCAAGTTCAGTCACCTTGCGTCCGATCACCTCGTCAGCCGACCAGCCATACATGCGCTCGGCGCTGGGATTCCAGAGCAGTACCTTATGGTCGAGATCACGAACGACGATCGCATCTTGTGCCTTATTGACGAGTTCGGCCTGCTCACGAAGACGTGCTTCAGCGCGTTTGCGCTCCGAAATGTTTCTAAGCCCCCCAACGACGCGGGTGAGAGTTCCGTCGGTGGCATAAAAGAAGCGGCTTCGGTCAACGACCTCAATATATTTTCCCTGCGCTGCGATAAGCCGGTATTCAAGCTCGACAGTTTCTGCGCGGCTCGCCCTGGCGCTTCGATAGCGGTCAATGATGGCGTTTCGGTCATCGGGATGGATAAGGTCTTCCCATGCGGCGATGGTCGACACGTCTGCCGGGTCATGACCAAAGACGTGAGAAATTCCTTCATTCCACCAGAGGTGATTTGTTTCGGCATGCCAGTCATAGACCGCATCTACGCTTGCGTTGGCTACGGCTCTTAGCCGCTCTTCGTTCTCTTCGACCAGCTGCTGTTGACGCTTTTCGGAACTTATGTCTCGGAAATAGATCGCCAGTGACGTTGCCCCCATCTTTTATCCAGCGTGACGTAGACTCCGGGGGTTGTTTTGGCCCTGCTGAGCCTGGTGGAAGACGGGGGCTGGCGTGGAGTTGGCTATTGAGCGCAGCGCCAGATCCCGTCGTGGGGTAAAGGTGGTTGCGTATTCGGCTGGGGTGAGCCAGCCCAGCCGCGAATGTGGGCGATTTCCATTGTAGTCGGCCCGCCATTCTCGAAGGGCGATACGGGCATAGGAGAGGCTCGGGAACAAGGTCTCGTTGAGCATCTCGTCTCTGAGCCTGCCATTGAACGATTCAATGAACGCGTTCTGCATCGGCTTTCCCGGTGCGATGTAATGCCAATCGACCTTGTGCCGGTCAGCAAAGCCCAGAATGGCATTGGAGGTGAACTCGGTGCCGTTGTCGCTGACAATCATCTTTGGCTTTCCTCGCGTTGTCATGAGGGTCTCCAGCTCTCGGGCAACCCGTAGCCCTGATAGGGATGTATCGGCAATGAGCGCCAGGCATTCCCGGGTGCAGTCATCCACGACCGTCAAAACCCTGAATCTGCGACCATCGGTGAGTTGGTCGGAGACAAAGTCCAGCGACCAGCGCTCGTTGGGTGCTATGGGGATGACCATCGGCGCCCGAGTTCCCAGGGCACGTTTCCGGCAGCCCCTGCGCCGCACCGAGAGCTTCTCTTCCCGATACATCCGGAACAGGCGCTTGTGGTTGACGACATAGCCTTCCCGGCGCAGCAATACATGCAGGCGCCGATATCCAAAGCGCCGGCGTTCATGGGCAATCGCCTTCATCCGATCCCGCAGATCGATATCATCGGTGCGGCTGCCCTGATATCGCATGGTCATGCGACAACAGCCCAGCACCGTACACGCCCGCCGCTCGCTCATCTCAAAGGTCTCCCTGAGATAAGCGACCGCCTTTCGCCTGGCGGCGGGCGCTACCACTTTTTTCCCAGAAGATCCTTGAGTGCGGAGTTATCGAGCATGGCGTCGGCCAAGAGCTTTTTGAGCTTGGCGTTTTCGTCCTCGAGCGATTTAAGCCGCTTGGCCTCGCTCACATCCATGCCGCCATACTTGGCTTTCCATTTGTAGATGCTGGCGTTGCTCACGCCGTGCTTCCGGCACAAATCGGCGACCGGAACGCCTGCCTCGTGCTCCTTGAGGATGCCGATAATCTGTTCTTCGCTGAACCTGTTGCGCTTCATCTCTGGTCCTTTTCGGTGGGCCAGAGTCTATTTCAAACTGGATTAAGTCTGCGGGGCAACGTCACCAGCCCCTGCCGTGAGGGATACGCTGAAATGGAAAACCATCCTTGAAGCGGGGCATAGTAGGTCTCCAAGCTGATGGTCACGTTCTCAGCCATCGCCCTCCTGTATTCTGTTTCAACGACCGTATCTCGCAATGGACTGAACTCATCCCAAATCGATCGTCCCACCAGTTCGCTTCGGTCGCGCTGCAAGAGAGAAGCGGCCTTGTTCGTGAGGAAAACGAAGCGCCAGTCGCAATCCACAACCATAAAGGCGTCAGTGAGACTATCAAACGTCGATTCGAGTTGTTGGGCGAGAAGCGCACTTTCTTCCTGCAGGCGCTTGATCTCATCGATATCGCTTGCAGTCCCGTACCAGCTGAGTAGTTTGCTATCGGCATTGAGAATGGGGATGGCACGCACCAGGTGCCAGCGGGTGCGGCCCGTTTGATGATCCCGAAGCCGGACTTCCTGCGCAAATGGCAACTGTGCCTTCACGGCGCGTTGCCACATGCGGAACACGCGTTTGCGGTCTTGCTGGGCGATCGTACTGAACCATGTCCCCTCAGCAAGTTGGCGGGCAGACACACCGGTATAGATTTCAAACTGGCTGTTGCAGAAGTCAATGCGACCCTCGGGTCTTGCGGTCCAGACCATGATCGGCATTGCGTCAGCTAGTTCGCGAAATCTTTGCGAACTGAGTTCAAATGCATCTTCCCGCGACAACTGCTCAGTTATATCCTGAATGGCGCCTTGAGCTCGTGGACTGTTTTCCGGCGAAAGCTGGGAGTATTCACCCACAACCCGCACCCACCGCAACGTTCCGTCGCTATGGACGATCTGTAACTGCTCATCGAAACTTTGGCCATGCGTGACAAGTCGTGCGAACAACTCACGAACCGTTGGCCTGAAAGGCGCCGCATAAAGCGCCATGGCGTCTTCGGCGTGAAGCTCATAGGGAGGGGCAAGACCAAGAATTTGGCCAGCTTGATCGGAAAGAAAGATCGTCTCCGTTGCGATATCGATGGACCACGCTCCGATATTGCCAAGACGACCGACGATCTGGCTGAAAGACTGCGCAACTTCGTCCTGGCGTTTTGCGAGATAAAACGCCGTGACATCCCTTGGTGAATTTAGAATAAATTCGACCCGCCCCGCTTCATCGAGCACGGGCGTGTTAATGACCTCCCAATATCGCTCGGAGTGGTGAGAGCTGCCCGTTTTTTCCGCGACTGGATATCGGAGCACCGAGATTCTGTCAGGCTTTCCATTGCGGCATTTTTCAAGCGAGGCCAGGAGCAAGTCCATGGCCCGGTTGTCTGTGTTGGGGAAAGCGTCGGTCACAATCCGGCCGACCAGTTCGTCGGCTGACCGGCCCATTACGGCAAAGTACGCTGGATTGGCACTCACGACGGCCAAATCGTTGGGTGACAGGAGCAAATACGGTTCGGGCAGTATTGCCAGTGGGCCGAAATCAAACTTGGGCACGTGGTGAAGACCGATCTTGAAAAGGTGACGCCAAATTTACAACACCATGCCACTTCAGAGTTTCGCACTGGTTACGGTCGTCGGGGCATAGCAATTTTTCGTTTCGTAAACGCTGTTACGCGATTTTCAACTCAACTTGCACACACGCCCTTGCCGTCAAATTCAGCTGAAGTCAAAAAACGAATCAAAAGCGGGCGTGCCGGTAGTATATCTTCAATGGGAATTATTGAGTATTTTGAGAAGCTTTTTCAGCCTTCTCAACACAGTTCGGCCAAGGCCACCGAAGTTAAAAAACCCGATGACGCATTGGTCAAGAACAACGCGAACCAGCAAACGGCGGCGCCCGATGACGAGCGTGCCTTTGAGGCTAGCCTGCAAGCGCTGGTCCAGCATAAGCACGCGGTCAACGAGCGATTGATTGCTGGCAACGTAGCGATCGTTGGCCTGGAAGATATCAAAAAGGCGCTTGGATCGCGTTGGGATGAAACATCGTCGCGGGTGATCGAACTCGCTTCCCAAGAGATCAAGCGTCGTCTGTCGCAGGGCGACATCATGCGGGCTGAAGAAGGCGGACTATTTTCAATCTGTTTCGCCAGTCCCTCCCAAAAAGATGCCGAAGAAAAGGCGTCCCGCATCTCCAAGGAGGTTAAACAAGCGCTGCTGCGGGATATGCCAGAATTTTCCGCAACATTGACCGTCCGAAAATATGTCGCAGAAATTTCGGTCGACGATCTCACGGGGGACACGGCCACGCTGGCAGAGCGTTTGCAAGCTGCAATGGCGCGGTTGCGTCTGGAGGCGGACAGCCTTCGGCTAAACTATCGCAAAACACTCTTGCGAGAGTTTCAAATTTTTTATGCGCCGGTTTGGGACCCGCGGGCTGAGCGGCTGGTTATGAACCGGTGTGTAATCGATCTGACTATGGGGTTCAGCACACTTTCCCAATTTCAAGCAATCGCTGATCCCGACCAGATGGCCGACACGCTGGCCGATCTTGATTGCGTTATATTGGCCCGTGCCCTCGAAGCGCTGCATATGGTACGCCGGAGCCAACCGGGCGCCAGCGTCATTGTGCCTGTGGGCTTCCAGACCTTATCCATGAGCCGATCTCGGTATGAATTTGGCAGTTTGCTCGAAACCATTCCGGTTTCTTATCGTCCCAATCTCATGTTGGAAATCTCGGCCATTCCCGCAACCGCACCCGTAGATCGGGTAGAGGCCGTCCTCGATACGCTCGCTGGATATACCGATCGAATCCTGCTCCAGCTCAATGGCAACCCTAAAATCCTCAACACGATCGAAACTCAAGGGCTTTGGGGCGTCTCCTGGAACTTGACCGGCTGGGACGGCACCAACACGCTCAAAAAAACCGCGACCCGACTGCTCGTCGAGAAGGCCACAGCGCGCAATCTAGTAACTGTGGCTCATAGCGCCAATTCCATTGGCCAGGCGGTTGCTGCGGTAGAAATCGGATTCGATTTCGTCGATGGGACTGCAATCCATCTCAGCGTTGACGCCCCCAGAGCCCCCGCCAAGCTTCATCCTCTAACCTACCCCCGAGCACGACGGCCATGACAATAGAGCAGCTTGAAACACAAGAGCATCGACGCCTCCTAGTTCTGGATGACGACCAGGAGGTTGCGCAGACCGTTGCCAATATTGCTCGCTCGGCTGGAATTGATTGTAGGGCTGTCAGCCAGGCCGAGCAGTTTTTTCTCGCTCTGATCGATTTTGATCCGACCCATGTGGTAATCGACCTGATGATGCCAGACTTAGACGGTATCAGTGTTATCAGGCGTCTGGCTGATGGCAGGAGCAAAGTGGGCGTGATTATCGTTTCGGGCGCTAGCCCACGTGTGGTGGAGGCGGCAAGCCGTTCAGCGAACGAACACGGGTTGTGGGTCACGGGAACTCTTAGCAAACCTTTCTCGCGTGAAGCGCTGATCGCGTCCCTCGCCTTAGCGCCATACAGCCAGGCGAAGGTCAACTCATTGGGCCCAAACGCCACTAGGAACGTTGAAGCAGAACTCTACGAGGCGTTGGAATGCGGTGAGATTTCAATTGCGCTTCAGCCCAAGGTGGCTCTGGGCGATGGCTCTCTGGTAGGTTTTGAGGTCCTCGCGCGCTGGCAGGATGAGGCAGGCACGAGCTACCCCCCTGATGTTTTTATTCCCGCTGCCGAACGCGCGGGGCTGATCGACGACCTGACGCAATCGGTGCTGGGGCAGGCGCTGGGTTGGCTATCTCAACATTTCGCCGAGGCGCGGTTTTCGATCGCCGTCAATGTTTCAGCCAAAAGTTTGCGCGGGGGCAGCCTGTTCACTATGCTCGACACGATATGTTCCGGCAACACTATTGCGCCAGAAAGGCTGATCATCGAACTGACCGAGAGCGAGGCTGTCGGCGACCAAACCGATACGCTCGACATGATCACGCAACTGAGGCTTCGCGGCTACGAACTCGCTATCGACGACTTTGGTGTTGGATATTCATCGCTGGTTCAACTAGCCAGACTGCCCTATTCCGAACTCAAGATCGATCGTCGTTTTGTGGCCGATCTAGCGGTGTCTCACGAATCCCGCGCAATTGTTGCCGCCATCATTGGTATGGCGAGAGGGCTAGGGCTGCGCACCGTTGCCGAGGGAGTCGAGGACCTTGACACCTTCAACCTACTCAAATCCATGGGATGCGATTTCGCCCAAGGCTATTTCATAGGGCGGCCGATGACGCCGGACAAAGCTGTCGAATGGGTCGATGCGTAGTCAACGTGTGCTCGCAGCCCCAACGTCACATAATGCATATTTCCTTAGGTTCCGATATTCGTTGAGAAGCCCGTGTTCCTTGGAGTTCTCGGCGATTTGCGGTCTTTGGTCGACCAACCGGGCCAACGGCAACATCATGAAAGGCATCCAATCCACGCCTTTCATGAGGTTTCCATGCGCCAAGCCCGAGTGCTCACAGATCCCAAATTTAAACGCCTGCTGGCAGTGGTGGCCCAGCGCAAACATGCTGCACGTGATCGCATCGCCCTGATGCTGTCGCATCTGGCGGGTTTGCGTGTCGGAGAGATCGCCGGGTTGATCATGCGGGACGTGTTCGAGACCAATGGGGAGGTGCGGGAGCAGCTTCGGGTTCGTGGCAGCATCGCAAAGGGTGGGCATGAACGTGTCGTGTTCATGAGTGAACGTCTGCGCAAGGAGATCACCCGATACCACAATGCCCTGCCCGACATTGCCCTACGGGATGCAGGTGCACCTTTACTGATGACCCAAAAGCGCACCGCTTTCTCCCCGAACACGCTCTGCCAGTTGATGGGGCAGCTATATCGTGCGACTGGCCTCGACGGGACTTCCTCATACTCGGGCCGTCGCTGGTTCATCACCCAGCTTGCGCACTCGGGAGTCTCCCCCAAGGTCATCATGGTCTTGGCGGGTCACAGGAACCTGACCACAACCCAGCGCTACATTGACGTTCGAGACGACATGATGCGTGCAGCGGTCGAGCTACTTTAGCCACAGGCAACGCTCGTTCCCGCTGGCAGGTGGTTCAGAATGCCGTGGGCACCATGAACCCTATCTATAGGGCCTATTTCGCTCCGCCAAAGAGAAGAACTCAGCCGCTGCACTTGGCAATGACGCCCAGGTGCCTACCGAGGCCCCACCCTTCTCCCTGACGCTCCATGGCCGAGCGCGAGGACGCCTAGTTTCACTCGGCACGAACTCCCATTGACTGTTCCACTCGCCTTCTTCCTCCGCAAAAGGAATATACTCTAGAAGAAGGGGGTTCAAAGGTTCGCTTCGGGTGGTGGGAGAGTGGGCAACGCGCCGGCGGCGGGCCGAGCAGACCGACGCCGCCCTGCGACGCCTTCC
>NZ_FNCS01000030.1 GCF_900100665.1 Pelagibacterium luteolum | reverse complement strand
CTCGAACGCTTCCTCGTCGACGGTCGTATCGAGATCGACTCCAACATCGTCGAACGCGCCATCAGACCCCAGACCATTACGCGCAAGAACAGTCTCTTTGCCGGAAGTGACGGGGGCGGTCGCTCCTGGGCAACCATCGCGACACTGCTTACCACAGCCAAGATGAACGGAGTCGATCCTCACGCCTGGCTCACTCAGACCCTCGAGCGCATCGCCAATGGCTGGCTCAACAGCGACATCGACGCCCTCATGCCCTGGAACTATGCAGGCTGAACGGTCCTGCCTTCGCGCTTACAATCGGGAAATATGTGAGGCGGGTTGACGTATCGCTCACCGTCTCTCCACGTCGCAACAGCCGTGGCGATATCCAAGATCGCCCGAAAGATTAGTGAGCAAAAGCGCCACGAGGAGATGCACTCGCTTTTGATCCATGAGCTTAACCGTCGTTCCAAAAACTTTTTAGGCACCGTCCGGCTATTGTTTTGCAAAATGGCTCCGACGCCAACAGGGAGAAGGTGGTGCTTTGATGTGTGTTGGCGCTTCTCGTGAGCCAGAATTGACCAAAAGTTGTGGGCGCGGCGCTTCACTCGCCAACGTGCTCTCGGCGGTGCTCGCACCTGTCCTTGGTGACGCTGGGACGAATAGATACCGCCTTGGGTCCGCTCGTCTATCTCAATTTGCGCCGGACCAACGGGAATTCCGAATCGGCTTCGATATCGGGGAGGACCATCTACGGCGCGTGATCCGCGCTGTGCGGTCCGCATGATCCCTGCGGGGGTAAAAGTTCATCTCGCCAGCCAACGGTCGACTTTCGTAAGGTCCAGGCGGTCTTGCTGGTCTCGTGCGTGACGCTGGTGCAGATCGGTTCAATGGCGCCCTCTATGTCCTTCGCGCCAAGCGCGCCGACTGGGTCAAGATCGTATGGGTGGGATAGCACGGGACGTTCTCTCTATGCCAAGCGGTCGGAAAGGCAGCGTTCTGCTGGCCGCGGATTGGCAACAGGCGGTTAGGGCATGCTATGCACAACTGCTAGCGCTGATCGGTGGGTCGGACCGGACGCGGGGTGCGAACAGTTCAGGTAAGCCGCCCGCACGGCAAACTCAGCGGCCGCTGCTACCGTTGATGGTAGCGCCGGTGATGTAAGTGGCGCTCGGCGACCAAAGATAGTTTATCGCTGGCCATTTCCTCGCTTGTAGCGGGCCGGTCGATCGGGGTCCTGGCGCTCAGGAGTCTTGCACGCTCGGGGTCCCGGATGCGATCTCCATTTCGGTTTCGATGAGACCAGGACGCACACCGTTGACAGGGATGCCGTTGCGACCCGCTTCGCTGGCGCGACCGACGGTGAGCGTATCCAAGTGCCCTTGGTCATAGCGTAGCCGATGGCCTCTCCCGCCCCGCCGAGAGCCGCCGCCATGGACAATCACGCCGCCTCGACCGCCCGTCGAACGCCGCATGATCCGGACCGCCTGACGCGCACGTAGAAGGCGGCGATCATGTTGATCTCGACCAGTGCGAAGAAGCGATCCAACGCGATGTCAGCAAGGGCCTGATCTTGCCCGCAGGCTTCCCGCATTGTTGACGAGATCATTCCTGTAGCGGCGGCTATTCTTTATTACTGCGCTGGCCGTGAACGGCGTCCTCATCCTGTCTAAGAACTTCAAAACACAACCGTCTTTATTCGTGTCGGCTAGGCTATGTCGCGGCCCTTATTGTTGCGCGCGGGCTTCTCCACCGGGCATGGGCGATCTATTAGCCAATGATCCCGACCTCCCAGCCGCCGCGCAGATCTTCACGCGCCGCACTGGTGGCCGAAGGCTGGAACTGGCTGGTGAAGTGACTGGGCCTCCCGACCTGATGCGCCAAACCCTAGACTGGCTCGTCGGCGGCATCGTGAAGCAATTGGCCGGGCTGATGCTTAATGCCTATCGTGCGAAGCTCATCGCTACCAATAGCGCCGACAAGCCGGACGCGGAGCAAGCCGTTGCCCGCATCGAAGCCCGAGAGCCATCGCGCTGGCGAAATCGGCCCATGTTTGGTCTGCGACATCCAGGGTCCGCTGGGTCAACGACGCGCCGTTCAGTTTCTGGTGGCTAGCGGCGCACCTCGAGCAGATCCTCAACCGGTGGTTCGGGCTTTCGATGATTATCGGCGACGTACCGTCCGGCATTTACGAGATGGCGCTGGCCCTCGTGTCCGCAAATGTTATCGCCGACGCAGACGCGCACGCTTTCGGAAAATTGAGAAAATGAGTGCGTTTCTGGCGCGCCTTCGCCTTCCTCAAGCCGCACAGTTCTGCCGGGTCTCGTCGGAGCAGCCCGGTCTTCGACGCTTGAGTGGCAATGGTGCTGTTGGCGCTGCTGTGGGGCGCCTTCGTTCCCTTTATTGGCACCGAGCCTGGTCGCGTAATTTGACCTGCAAGACAACGCAGCCCACGCCGTGGCGGGCGGGTTGGCATTTCTGGCCGGAAACTGATCATCTGGGTTGTGAATGTTTCCAGTGATCCGCTCGTGATCTGGCGAAAAGTGCGGAGGGGCGAGAAAGGTCTGTAGGCACGAGCAAGAGCCCCGCCCGTCGTCGGGGCTCAACTCATGTTATACTATTCGACCACGGCGCAAGCCAATCGATCACCAGCATCACCCGATGGCTGGGTGGAATAATCATCGGCCCCAGCATGAATCATCAGTGCGCGCCCCACAATACTAGCTTCACCGTCATCAAGCATCACAAAAGGATTGAGGACTTGGGCGCGCAGCACGCCATCCGCAGGCACGTACTGGTTAGGCATATCTCCGGCATGTGGCCCGGTCTCGGTCAAATACCCGTGCTCGACAGTTGAGGGGTTGAAGTGGTCACCTGCGGATTCATGGTCGGTTTCATGGTTACAGTTTCCCGTTTCATGCACATGGAAGGCTACCCACTGATCCGAGGGTAGTCCCCCAACCTCGATTTCAATCAGCACACCTTTGGTTGTCGCCGTGAGTGTGGCGGTGCCACTTTCTTCGCCGGATGTATCAATAAAGGTGGCTGTGGTATCTTGCGCCAACGCTGGTGCAGCGAGCAAAACGCCCGCAGCGATTCCGGCCAATATAAATTTCATCGGAGTTCTCCACCAATTCGGGATGTAATTCGCGATGCAGATTGAATCTCCTCGCACATCGTCAATCCGTGGATGAGGCATCCGTTCCCGGCGGCTAGTTGCGGAGCCCTCAGCGTCGAGGTGCCAAAGGGCAATTTTCAGTTTGAGTATTGTCAGCGGTCCTTCATTTCCGCGCGATGAGATATTCGATCACCGCCGCGGCAATCCGCAGCAGGAGTTTCCACTCATATATGCCCATATGTGCTCTTCCTGATTTGTGGCTACAGGCAACATGAGCGATATGAGCGGGCAGGGGATAAGTTGAGGTCTATCCGACCTGTGAATTCCGACGCCCTCGACCATTGGGCGCCATTCTTGTTGCCCGAGAGCTCACGCAAGCGAAGGGCTGCGGCTATCAATAAAGACTGCATCACCGGCTGCCGGCAGCAGCTGAGTTTAGCACGAGAAATCAACGATTCGTGCTGCGAGGGCAGGGAATTTTTTGTCCTGCGAGACGATGAGCTGACGTGGCCGTAGCCGTCAGCTTAAGCCCAAGCTCACAACAGCGAAGCGCCCTTTATAGATGGGACAACTAACCCTGCGTCTGGGGGAAATTTGCGCTGGGGTTCGAAGGGCCTGTTAACGGACTTCCACTTAATATGTCGGCCGGTGGAGACCTTCGTATGACCCAAAGCAGGCTTGTGCGCACCTTGTTTAGCCCGTTCATTGCGACGGCCATAGTGGCGAGCGCTTGGCTGACATCGACGATTTCATTGGGATGGTGGGCCGCCGAAGAGATCGACCAGCATGCAAATACGCGTCAAATTGCCCGTGCCCAAGGCGGCATTGCCGAACTATTGGCACGCGTGCCGAAAGAACAAGACAGTTCCGCTGTTTGGAACGAAGCCGTTATCGCGGTGCGCGCAAATGACCAAGATTGGCTAGCCGAAAATCTCGTAGAATGGCTTGGGTGGTTCTATGACCACGAGCGGGTGTATATCCTTGCGCCCGATAACACTGTGGTTCGTGCAGCACGTGATGGTGAGGCGGCCGATGCCAGCGCGTATCAAGCTGATGCGGCGGTCGTCGCCCCCCTGGTGCAGACGCTGCGCGAGCACATGGAGGCGAGTTCCGCAGGGCAGGAGGACTCCACTGACGCGATCTACGGTTTAGGTGAAGCCGAGTTCCGGCAATTCAGCGACGGATCATTTGGTTTGATCAGTGTGCGGCCGATACTTCCCGAAACAGGGGAGGTCGCACAGGCCCCTGGCTCTGAATATGTTCATGTCTCCATCGAGGCGCTGGATGAGGACTTGCTGAGCGCCATCGGACAGAAATTCGGTCTCCAGCAATTGAACGTGGCGTCAGATGCTCCATCCACGCCCAGCACACTGGCTCTCATTGGTTCCTCTGGTGAGTCGATCGGATACCTTGCTTGGCAGGGCGAACGGCCTGCCCATCAGTTGCTGTCACGCACGCTGCCTGCTGTCATCTTGGCGCTCATTTTAGCGACCTTGTGCTTTGTCCTTCTCATTGCCAGGCTCCGAAAGACGTCAGATGAGCTTAAGCAGAGCGAGGCGGAAGCTCTACACCTCGCTTTCCACGATCAATTGACTGGCATCCCCAACCGGGCGCTTTTCGAGGACCGCTTAGAGCGCGCGTTGGCTTCGGACCGTAGAAAACACACAAAGACAGCGCTCCACTACATCGATTTAGACAGTTTCAAGAACGTCAATGACACCCTCGGTCACCCGAGCGGTGACGAGCTTGTAAAACAAGTAGCAAAGCGTCTGCAGTTAGCTGTTCGAGAAGTCGACACCGTCGCGCGGATCGGGGGCGACGAGTTCGCGATCGTACAAATCGACGTGGCGGGTGAGGCGGATGCTAGCATATTGGGCGAGCGCATCCTCTCGCTCTTTGAAGACCCTTTTTTGCTTCATGGTGAAGAAGCCCTCGTCGGTGCCAGTATAGGAACTGCCATCGGCGTCCTGCCTGATGTATCAACGATGACGCTAATGAGAAAGGCCGACATCGCCCTCTACGAGGCCAAGGCAGCCGGAAAAGGACGACACGAGATTTTTGCTGGTCCTATGGATGAAGTCGTTGCTCGCAGACGCACAATTGAAAAGGATTTGCGCGAAGCCATAAATACCGGAACTGGACTTGCGCTGGCGTATCAACCCATTTTTTCATCGGACACCAACACGATGGTAGGTATTGAGGCGCTGGCTCGCTGGAACCACCCCGTTCATGGCGCGCTATCCCCCGAGTTTTTCATCACCCTTGCCGAGGAGAGGGGGCTTATTGAACGGTTCGGCAACTGGGCGTTACGTGAGGCGGCAACCTTTGCAGTTAAAAATGATATTCCTTGGGTGGCAGTCAATGTTTCCCCGGTCCAGTTTCGAGACAGGCATTTGGCGCAAAAGATTTCGGCGATACTGTCGGACATGGGATTGGAGCCGAACCGGCTACAGATCGAGGTAACAGAAGGTGTCTTGCTCCAAGATTCCCCGGTCGTTCGGGAAACCATCAAATCGCTTCGCGCGTTGGGAATTGCAGTCGCTCTTGACGATTTCGGCACCGGCTACTCTTCCATCAGCTACCTTAGGAGCTATGGTGTCGACAAGCTGAAGATCGATCGTTCTTTCGTTTCGAAATTGGGCATAGATTTGGAAGTGAACAGCATCGTTCAAGCGATCATTGACTTGGCAAGAGCGATGAAAATGACCGTTACCGCCGAAGGTGTTGAGACACAGGAACAACGCCGCATACTCATGGATATGGGCTGCGCCGAATTGCAGGGATACCTGCTATCAAAGCCTATAAGCGACCAGCAACTGGCTGCCGCCTACGGTAGAAGATTGATGGCAAGTCCGTCCGCACCGGTACGAATTGGGTGACACCACTATCGTCCTATTTGCATCCATTAAGTTTCTTTGCTGGTTCAAGGGGCCGTGCTGCTTTCAGCATCCGCCTTTACAGGTTGTCCGCATGCGGCGAGAGCGCCAAAGCACGTCGAAAGCGAGGTCGGATCGAGGGCAGCCATGGAAGACTAGTGACTTCCTTTATGCTTGATCCTCCTGCCGAAGGCTGGACGAACCGATGGAACGACAGCCGTAAAACAGAGGTAGTTCACGATGGGAGGGCAGCGTGTTCAAGCCGTGCCGGCGACGCAATCTAGTTCCCGCGTGCAGGAATCAAATTACGCTTTAGTTAGATTAATAGCACAAAGATTTTGCTTTTCGAAGTTTACCGCTCGCGCGGCTCTGTAACCAGCTGTTAGGTTTGTAGGCGATAACCTGAGCCTTGCAACTTCATCGATCTCGTGATGAGGAGAGCGACTCGATGCATAAAAAAGCCCTCGTCGACGAAAGAATCCGTAAAGCGCTCATGTTGCTACGCGGATGGGAATGGATGTGCACTATATCCTGCAGGCATCAGGAAGCGATTGCGATTCTCACTGAGGAGGCCCTGAGTCTGTTAAGGCTTGGCAAGGAACATCCCAGCAGAGCGCGCGAAATAGGGGCGATGATCGTTCAGTACGAGCGACTAATTACGAGTTTGAAGGCCACAACGCGTGCCGCTTTGGATTAAAAATATGGCCCAACTCTCCTTGAAAGCCACGCAGTTTTAGGTACGGTCGGCGGCAGACGCTGCCCCAGCTCATCGCCGTTACTCTAAGTTTGGCGATGCCTTCGACAGGTGAGGTCACCACTAACGCTGTTGATAAATCCGAACAACTTAGGAGCGACAAGAGCAAGAGGCCGGCGAGGCGTCGATTGCGAAATGCGGGGGATGGCCATGGCGATATAAAAGCCCACCAAGTGCTGACTGTAATCGATACTGCCTGCGCCCAGGATGACAGGCACCAGATGCTAGTCCGCCGTTCGTCAAGCCGAGCAGGTACGGCGCCCCGATAAGCAGAAAATCGACGACATAGTCGGAGCCGCGATGGGTTTGTCCGAAATGCGGGCCGCCCACCACTGGGTTAGTCCATAGCATCAACGGCATTGAGCACCCGCGTGTCTACCCCTTAAAGGGCGGTCTCTTTATCCGGCCCGGTCAGACGCCGGCTATATCAATCTGGAACCGGGTCTCCATTCTCAATAGCGTTCGCAACACGCCTGAGCTATTTCTATCCATGAGCCGGTTGAGTAGCGAAATACAACAGGCTCTTTCGGACCCTTAATCGGGAGCTCCGTTACAAATTTGGCAGTGTTCGCTTGGCGTAAAGGTGCAGCGCCGCTAGCACCTGTGGGTCGTCAGCGTTCGCAATAAGAAGACCAGTGATCCGACACCTTGCGGAGGGCGAGGAAGACGTGCCAGGCCGTTGGTCCAGCCGACTTGGCGGGCGGGGTCCACCGCCCAGATGGACCGGATGCCCTCCTGTTGTCTTTAGACTTCTCAGCTTCAAGTTTTAATGTGGCTAGTTTGCCCAAGGGTCCCCGCTACGGTCCTAACCGCGCGCGTCGCTTGAACTTTTTTCTCGCAAAGGACCGATGTCCAATGAGACATCGCTGCGCTAGGCAATTCACGCTGCTGCGGCCTCGGTCCGATTTCTACCCTTTGCCTTCGCCTTATAGAGGGCCGAGTCAGCTTTCAAAAGCATCTCTTTGAAATCGCTATCGCAACGGGTCGAATGGCAGATGCCAATGCTTACCGACAGATTTATGCGGTGATGCAAGTATACAATCGAGGCTTTCTTGATCCTCATTCGGGAACGCTCCGCGAGGGCGTGTGCTTCGACAGGCGAGTTGGTTTCCACAATGGCGATAAACTCCTCACCTCCCCATCGAGCGATAATTTGTTTTTTGCCCAAGACCTCAGTGAAAATGTCCGCACACGCTTTCAGAGTGGCGTCGCCAGCGGCGTGTCCGTAAAGATCGTTAACCTGTTTAAAGTGATCCAGGTCAAAAATAAGAACAGCATAGGGGCGAAATTCGCCAAGGGCTGCGATTTCACGCACTTTGTCTTCGAGAGCCCGTCGTGTGAGGAGTCCGGTTAGCGCATCGCGAGTTGCGAGATGGAAAAGTCGGGTCGCATTCTTTTCGTATGCCAACGATAGGGAAAGCGCTCCTGAAGCCGTGAGAAAGAATAGCGCGACTATCAAGTGGATAGCGAGGAGAAGGTCATCGGGCAATCCGCGGCCGAACTCTTGTGCTGCTAGCAACCCTTGGCCCGCACGAACCGCAAACGATGCGGCCAAAAGGATATGCACGCCAATGAGGCCCCAGCGGGAAAGGGTTTTTTTGCCGCTTCCAGGCCAATGTTGTATGGCGGTCGCTAGCGTCAGTGCAGTGAGCATGACGTTGACGATCGTGTAGACAGTTGCATAAGTGCCGGAAATGAATGGAATGGAACACGCTGTAATGAAGGCCGCTGTTGGGGCCCAGAGGATCGCGGTTTTTGGGGGCCGGCATTCAAATTGCCTCGCTCCATAGCAGCGCAGGCTCATGCCGAGTGACGTTGCCCCCTGCGCCTAATCCAGTTTGAAGTAGGCTCTGGCCCCATCAGAAGGACCAGAGATGAAGCGAAGCAGGTTCACCGAAGAGCAGATCATTGCGATCTTGAAGGAGCAGGAGGCCGGGGTCCCGGTTGCCGATCTTTGCCGCAAGCACGGCGTCAGCAATGCCAGCATCTACAAGTGGAAGGCCAAGTATGGCGGCATGGACGTCAGTGAGGCCCGGCGACTGAAGGCTCTGGAGGACGAGAACGCCCGGCTCAAGAAGCTGCTGGCCGACAGCATGCTCGATAATGCCGCTCTGAAAGATCTTCTTGGAAAAAAATGGTAGCGCCCGCCGCCGAGCGGGATGCTGTCGCCCATCTCCAGACTGCCTATGGGATGAGCGAGCGGCGGGCGTGCCGAGTATTGGGATGTTGTCGGATGACCATGCGCTACCAGGCGCTTCGGACCGATGACATCATGCTGCGTGATCGGATGAAGGCCATTGCCCACGAGCGGCGACGGTTCGGCTATCGGCGGCTGCACGTCCTGCTACGGCGGGAAGGGTATCAGGTCAATCATAAGCGCCTGTTCCGGATCTACCGCGAGGAGAAGCTTATGGTGCGACGTCGAGGCGGCCGCAAACGTGCCATGGGCACCAGGGCACCGATGCTGACCCCAATGGCGCCCAACGATCGGTGGTCCCTGGACTTCGTCTCCGACCAGATGACGGACGGTCGGCGCTTCCGGGTGCTGACGGTGGTCGATGACTGCACACGCGAATGCCTGACCCTGGTTGCCGACACCTCGCTGTCTGGCCTGCGCGTTGCCAGAGAGCTGGAGACGCTGATGGCTACTCGAGGACGCCCCAAGATGATCGTCAGCGACAATGGGACTGAGTTCACCTCCAATGCCATCCTGGGCTTCGCTGACCGGATGGGGATCGACTGGCACTACATTGCCCCAGGCAAGCCGATCCAGAATGCCTTCATCGAGAGCTTCAACGGCCGGCTGCGGGACGAACTGCTCAATGAGACGCTCTTCCCATCGCTTGCTCACGTGCGGGCAACCGTGGCGTCCTGGCGCGACGATTATAATCTGCACCGGCCGCACTCGCGGTTGGGTTGGATGACGCCTGCCGAATACGCCGACACCTTCAACCCGCGACGGGATCTGCCGCTCCGCTCAATGACCAGCTCCGCGCCAGCCCCCGTCGCTCACCCCGGCCAAATCGGCCAAACCAACCGCCCGAGTCTCCTTCAGGCTGGATAGAAGTTGGGGGCAACGTCACGGAAACAAGCGAAACGACGGCGTTTGCCGCAAAGAGCGAAAAGTTGTCCATGGCCACCTTACTCTAGCCAAGATGACCTACCGGGAGGTAATGAAGGAAGGTTTCTCTGCGGTTAAGAAGCACCCCGGATTTGAAGTGAAGTCAAAGCGCTCTCTTACTCTGTACCATATCGCCGATTGGAAACAGCGCCATTACCTCGACGTTATCGACAATGCGTGGCTTTGCCTCGTTACTAGACGCGTTCGTTCGACGCTCACGCTGGAGGCATCGGCACGGTGGAGCCGTTGGTAAGATCACCGAAAATCTGGCTTGTGTATCGGTACGTCGTCATCCACGATGACAATGAAAAATGATCCCGTGCAGCTGCCCGGCGTTTGGGGCCTCTACAACAACGCCATGGTACCCGGCACCTGGTTGAACGACGGAGGGCAGTCAGCCGCGGGGGCCGCTCTGGACCGGCTGACTGCTATACATCCAGCGACACCCGATGTTCGCGTAACGGCGCAGCGTCAGGGCTTTCTTTCTTCGCCAATCTTCCAAGATCGCCGATGGCGTTCCCGAGCGTGAACTGACCGCGGCCGGACGGGTCATGGCGAAGACGAGCGCGGGCATTTACGCAAGACGGCGGCGAGTTCTGGGCCAACGGTTCCGTCCGTTCTTTGGCGGATGGAGACGAACAGCCGCGCCGGTTTCTCAAGATTGCGCGCAACGACACCGAGCGCAGCGAGGGCGCTGAAGTCATCAGCCGCGAAGCATCCAACGGGTCAAGAACATCTGGCTTTAGTCGTGAACCTTTTGGGACTGCAGGCCCGCTCGACTGATGACGAAGCCGTCCAGCTCAATCCTTCAGGACGCCAGGCGCGCGTCGGCACGATCGCAGGTGTGCACGCCTAGCTATGCAGGCAAAGGACATGCGCGTTTTCGATCTCGCCCCTTACTTGAGCACCTATGCAGCAAACAATAGAAATCAGCGCCACACTTGACCGACCCAAGGTGTTCGCATGGCGAACTTGCGCGCTTGTGGTTCGCGGCAAGGACTAAAACACGTTCCCGCGGCGGGTGCAGCACTTTCCTCGCGACACTGACACCGCCTGATAAACCCGTCTGAGTAATAATCAGCAATGAGACTCGAACGGCGTTAGTACGCGCGACAACAAGACCGGACGCGGAAGATCATTCGCATTGTCTAACATCCGCTAGACAATTGGCTGAGCTTCATCTCTTTTGCAAAACTTATGTTAGAGCGAGGCTCGATTTTTGCCCCAAGGGTTTCAGGCTGACGACCGTTCGCAACCTATGGATGTCGGCTCCGTTACCATCGGCCTTTATTTTTTCGATGGAGCAGCAAAATGACTCCCAGCGACCAAGCCCTTTCCCTATTCACTACCGGCCTCAAGAACGCTCACGCGATGGAAAAGCAAGCGCTTTCAATTCTAAAGCCTCAGGCAAGTCGGATAGAAAGTTATCCTGATATGAAAGCGCGGATCGAACAGCACATTTCGGAGACAGAGCAACAGATTCAACGACTGGAGACAATCTTCGATCAGGTCGACGAAAGTCATTCAGGGTTTAAGGATATGATTCTATCGGTGGGAGGTGCCATGGCTGCATTAAGCCATGCCGCCGCAGGCGATGAGGTGCTCAAGGACACCTTCGCGAACTACGCCTTTGAGCATTATGAGATCGCCGCCTACAAGTCGCTCATCCAAATCGGTGATCGGTTGGCTCTTGGAGATGCATCCGCCCTGCTGCGCCAGACCCTCGATGAAGAAGAACGGATGGCTCAGTGGATCGACGAGCATATAGGTTTGGTGACGGACCAATACCTTGTTTTGCAAAAGGCAGACCAGCAGGCGAAGCGCTAGCGGCTCAAGAACGGAATGGTTATTTAATTGAACTTTCTGACAACGCCCTTGCACCTCAAGTGGACCTTGGAGGGGCCTTCATGAATTGGCGCCGGATCTAGCTTACTTTCGTGCGATAATGTCAATGTCGTTTTCGTCGACCGACTGGAGCAGGGAGCTGGGTTCTCATTGATGAGGTTGCTACTCAACATCTAGAGAAGCTCGGCCCGCCCCGCTACTTCACGCCCGACTCGCCGTCTGCCAAGACAACGGTCGCGAAATTGGCACAGTACGAACCCTCGTTGGCAAAGGCCGGTGGCCGGCCCGGAAATGCGAGACGCTCTATGAAAGCTGAGTGAGGATTTCGACGCCATCGCTTTACCTCAGCATTTACGGTAGAGGGGCTAGGCTCCCGTTACTCGGAAATTCGGGAAATGGAAATACAAGCGCTCATGAACCAGACAACATCTGGTGGTGCCGCTTTGACACAGCTTTTAGGTGCATCACCCGTCCGATAGGGTTAGACCGGTAGTTCAAGTAGCGCGTCGGCAATTTGCTGCGACCGAAGGGCGAGGCTGTGGCGGCGCAAACTGACAGCGGCGTCGATTTGAGGACGCTCTGCAGATATCGCTCACAAGCCATTTTAGTATTGCGACATTCTCGCTACCGGTGAGCCACCATTCATTGACTAAGACAATGTGGCAAGAAAACGGTCGGCATTAATTGCGAAACAGAGCTAAGCTGTCATCGACATCAAGCGAGCGCGAGCCTCAATGGCACCACCGACGACTTTTCTCAATCTTCCGAGCCACCTCCAACAGCAAGATCAACGTCGAGTGGTAATAATCGGTGTTGGCCATTGCTCCACCTATCCTGAACAGGACAGCAGCGGGCATGCGATGGCAGCGGAAGCCATCCGAGCCGCAAGCCAGGAGGATGCGGCCTTAGTTACGCATTGGGATTTCGACCTTGGCGGCCCCTTGTTTGATGGCGACCCGATTGCGTGTGCAGACTGGGGCACCATTGAAACCGTGATGGGTGACGGCATCGGCAACCGCGCCCGGATCGAGCAAAGGACGCGAGAAATCCTTGCCCATGACGCTATCCCGATTCTCATGGGAGGCGACGATTCGGTGCCCATCCCCTTTATCGCGGCCTTTGCAGAACATGGCCCGATCTGGATTCTCCAAATCGATGCCCATATTGACTGGCGTGATGAACTACATGGCGAACGGTACGGCTTCTCCAGCCCGATGCGGCGAGCGAGCGAAATGCCTCATGTTGCGGGCATTGTGCAGGTGGGTATCAGGAGCGTGGGCAGCGCGGGGAAGGCCGAGCTCGACGTGGCGTTGACCTTCGGTAGCAAGAACATCACTGCCCGCGAAATCCATAACAAAGGCGTTGGAGCAGCTTTGTCCCACCTTCCAGAAGGGGCTCAGATCATCATAACTTTAGACTGTGATGCGCTCGATCCCAGCATCATGCCCGGCGTGGCCGCGCGAACGCCTGGTGGTCTAAGCTACACACAGACAATTGATCTGATTGCCGGAGCTACGACCCGAGGACGCATCATCGGCATGGACCTGGTTGAGTTATTGCCGCCGGCCGATCTCGACGGACTGTCGGCTCTCACCGCTTCGCGTATTCTCGTCAACACAATCGGTGCCATTGTTCGTCAGCGCTAGATAGCTGACCGCGATAGGTGGGTAACGGGCGGGCGGGTTTGAGTCTTTGCGAAGCAAGCAGTCGTGAGTTTTGTGGCTTATTTTTCTTGTCACAGTCCACTAACTTTGGTGGCTCACTCCACCCCTGGCCAAGCTTGGGGTGAAGTGTTCTTAAATAGGTGCAGGAATCAGGTGGCACTCTTCTGCGCCAGCCAGTTTAGGATTACCTGGTTGGTATCCTCCGGCTTTTCCTCCTGGATCCAATGGCCACAATCGAGGCTGACCCCCTCCACATGGGCCACAAAGTCCGCCAATCTTTCAGATTTCGGTATCACGTCCCGGTCGCCATAGATCATTAGCGTGGGCTGATGGATGATTGGGTCCACTTCCCCCAGCAGGTGCAAGTTGCGATCAAGGTTTCGGTGATGCCGCCTGTAAACCCGGACCTTTCGAAAGCCGCGACGTAGACGGCTAGGTCGCTATCGCTCATCACCGGCTCTCCGAGTGGCGTTTCCGCTCGGGCGAGGTTGATCATGGTCATGCCCCGCTCGGCGCCTGGATTGGCAGGTTTTTGCGGTAGAGGTTGCGCAGGAAAAGGACCGCGTCGGCCACGCCCGGCTTCCGGTTAAATTGCACGAAGTAATAGTCGCTGCCCAAAACCATCTCCAGGAACTCGATCCATGGCATTGCGCCGCGCTCCTGATAGTGCAAGCTCAGATTGATCACCTTGTTGTCCCGGCTCGGATGCAGCAGGGTCAGCCGCCAGACCACCGAGGCGCCGCAGTCATGGCCGACAAAGGTCGCATCCTGATATCCGTATGATCGAGAAGCGCGACCAGATCACCCGCAAGATGGTCAATGTCTTATTCCGTCATCTCATCCGGACGGGACGAGTTGCCATAACCCCGTTTCCTTAAAGGCTTCGATCATGAAGGCCTGAACCGGCTGGGTAAGCGAGCCGCGGCAGAGCGGCCGATCGGTTGAATGTACTCATCCGCGCTACGCTGCCTTATCGTGAAGACGCTTAATTCCCGGTTGCTCGTGCTGCATGGCCACCCACAGATCGTAATTGGCCTGAAGGTTGATCCAGAAACGGGCCGTGCTGGCACCAGCTTTTTCAAGTCGCAAGGCCAGATCAGGACTGATGCCGGCCTTACCGTTGAGTACGCGCGAAAGCGAAACTCGCGAAAGCGCCAACCGCGAGGCGGCTTCGGTAACCGAAAGATCAAGCGGCTCGAACACCATTTCCCTGAGCGTTTCGCCCGGATGGGGATGGATATGGATCATGGTTCGGTCCTCATTGATAATCCTGATAATCGACAACCTCGGCATCATTTCCGTCGAATCGGAAGGTGACGCGCCAGTTTCCGTTGACCCAAACCAACCAATGCCCCTTCAAATCCCCTTTCAGTGGATGGAGGCGCAAGGCCGGCAGATCGAGGTCTTGGGGATCAGCCGCTGCGTCGAGCAGAGCGAGGATCATCCCCAATTTGCGAGCATGTGCAGCCTGAATGCCCTGCGTCGTACCTGTTTCGTAAAATGCGCGAAGGCCCTTATGCCGAAAACTTACGATCATGACCAACTGTATCGCGTATCGTTACGTTGTCAATTTTGACGGGACGAGAGCGCGAGGGAATAGGCTTCCCTACACATAGCCACGGCTGGGCGCTGGATCAGTCATTGTCGATGCTGTTTTGCCGGTCCGCGATGAGCTTGTCGGCGTCACGGTCATCGAGGTCGTCGAGGCGGAACGCGCGCCGCGTGTCCTGGCCGTGGGTCAGGCTCTCGTAGCGCTCCATCGACATGATGACGTAGCGCGGCTTGCGGGGTTTGGTGATCGCAACCGGCGACACGGTCGCGGCTTCGAACAGATCACCCGTTTTCCGGGTCGATCGTATGGCACATTCGGATTCCCCTGGAGCAATCGGCTCTGAAGAAGGACGTTTGACGCTGTTCAAGATTCTACCCAAAATGCAACGCATGTGAAAGTTCCGTTCTCGTCAAATGCCTACTATCCTTCCCGCAAGGGAGACCTATCATGACCATAATCCAGGCTCGCGCAGTTAAGGACATCATTGAGAGCTATGTTGAGCGACAAAATTCGCCGCGAAGCCAGGTTTCGACGCGGCACGCGATTACCGCCATTCGCACGATCGTTCCGAAGTGCACTCTATCCGATAGGGAACTGGCCGATCTTGTCGCCACGTCCGCGATCAGAAAAGGGTGCATTGTGTCGTTCGATGAGAGGAACACGCGGCCCAAAACCGCTTAACTGGCAACACTCACAGTTCCGGTTGATCGGCCATAGCGGAGATATGGCTCGTATAGAGGATATACGTGCCGGCGCTTGGGGCAGGCGCACCGCTCGGCGCGAGGAAACTGGCCAAAGGAACGGAGGAGGCCAGTAGCGCGCGGATGATATCGCGCATGGACGTATCGAGACCGCCAGATGTGTCCATCTGCAGAATGACCAACGCTGCGTCGCGTTTGGCGGCCTCTTGAAGACCACAAGTCAAATCGTCGGATGTCGCAGCTGCCGCGGGGGCCTCAGACCTTAACTACGGCGCATCCGAATCTCCCGTGCCCTCTCCGACATCCGAACCGCCAGGAAGGGTCCAGGCAATGACGTGGTCGCCTAAATCGGTTTCCATGGGTGTGTGGCCACCGGCCATCATGACCAGATATTGCACATCGTCGAACTCATAGACGATTGGCGTCGCTTGGCCGCCGGCCGGAAGCACGTCGCTCCAAAGTTCCTCGCCGGTTTCGATGTCGAAGGCCCGGATCATGTTGTCGGTTGTGGCAGCAACGAAGATCAATCCGCTTGCGGTGACGATCGGGCCGCCATTGTTGGGGGTGCCGATGGTAAAGGGCAGGAAGGTCGGGATGTTGAAGGGTCCGTTGGCGCGGGCAGAGCCTAAAGGCTGGTCCCACAGCGTTTCCCCGGTCGCCAGATCAATGGCGCGGATACCGCCATAGGGAGGCTGCTTGCACATGAGTTTGGTGAAGTCAGAGCGCCAGCCGACATCGATCTCGATGGCATAAGGCGCACCAATCTGAGGATCACCGCCGACGCCATCGTCAAAGATCGCGGTGCTCATGTCGCGCTCGTCTGCCTCGGTCCGTGGGATAAGACGCAAGCGATTGGGCACGTCGTTGTAATTGGCAATGAGGATACCGCGCTCCTGATCGACTGCCATGGCGCCCCAATCCTGCCCGCCATTATAGCCAGGGTACTGGACGTACCAATTATCTGTCGAAGGCGGCGTGTAGATGGCCTGATAGTTCGAATCTCGGAACTGAATGCGGCACCAGAGCTGGTCGAGCGGGGTCATGCCCCACATGTCCTTTTCCTCGATCGGATCCATGGCAAGGGAGTGATAGGTTGAAAAAGGTTGCACCGGCGAGAGATAGTCAGGTTCGACCCCGCCCTCCTGTGGGACTTCGCGTTCCTCGACCTCAAAAAGAGAGTCTCCGGTTTCGCGATTGAGGATATAGATTTCGCCCTGCTTGGACGAGAGGATCAACGCCGGGACGGTGCCGTTGTTAGTCGGGAAGTCGATGAGGGCGGGCTGGCTGCCTAAATCGTAGTCCCAGACGTCGTTGTAGACGGTCTGAAAGTGCCAGACATCATCGCCCGTGGTAACATCGACGGCGACGATTGAGGTGGCGTAGTCGTTCTCCAGTTCGGAGCGGTTAGAGCCGTAATAATCGACAGCTGAATTGCCGAGCGGGAGATAGACGAAGCCGAGTTCCTCGTCGGCTGCGGCGATCGTCCACATATTGGGCGTGCCGCGCGTATAGACTTCCCCTTCGGGGGGCGCCGTGCGGCTGTCGGGGTTACCAAGGTCCCATGCCCAGACAAGTTCGCCTGTCACAGCATCATAGCCACGAACGACGCCGGAGGGGGCGTCTTCGGCTTCGTTGTCGTTGACATTGTAGCCGACAACGACGATGCCGCGAATGATGGTGGGTGCTGAGGTGACCCCGATCCAGCCCGGCACTGTGTTGCCAAGCCCGTCCTCGAGATCAATTTGTCCGTTGGCCCCGAAATCGGGGCAGAGCTCGCCCAGATCAGCGTCGAGCGCAAAGAGGCGTCCGTCTTCGGTGCCCGAGATGATGCGGCGGGCGCAAAACGCGTCGGGCTCGGCTGCTGGATCTTCGAAATAGGCGACGCCACGGCAGGCACCGATCGAGAGAATTTCGGGGGCGACGCCGGGATCGTAACGCCATTCCTCAAGTCCTGAACGAGCGTCGACCGAAATGACGACGTTGGTCGGGGTACAGACGTAGAGATCATCATCGATCTTGAGGGGAGTGTTTTCGGGCGACCAGCGCTGGCTCTCGCCGGCGTCTTCGGGCGGCATGACGCCGGTCTCGTACTCCCAGGCACGTTCCAGCTGAGAAACATTCTGCGGCGTGATCTGGTCCAGGGGCGAATAGCGTGTGCCATGATGGGTGCCGCCATAGGCAGGCCAATCCGAGCCAGTCTGGGGCATCTCCATAGCGGGGCGCAAGGCAACACCGGTGGGACTTGTCTCTGCTGCTTCGGCAGGTTCGTCTGGTTGATCCGAAGGCGTTGGCCGGGGGGCGGTTTCCTCAGCCGCGGGAGCTTGCTGCGTGTCAGTAGACTGAGCCGGCGGCTCGGCCGCGGGTTCTTGAGCGGCAGGTGGTTGGTCGGTTGTGGATGTCCCTTCAGCGGGAGTTTCGGTTCTCGGAGCTACGCCAACCGGCGCTTCTCCAGCATCGTCAGGCAGGGCCTCCTGAGCGTCTTCGGCGGGGGTTTCCTCCTGCGCTAGAGCGATGCTGTCGTGGCTCACATTGAGGATCGCTATTGATCCAACCAATGCAAACACTCCGCCAATCGCGGCGGCTGCCGTGCCGCGCTGGGTGGCCAATCGGCCACGCAGGATCGGAATAAGCGCCAGAACAAGGACCAGAACGACGGTCGGGGCGACGAGACGTGGGATCTGAGCCCAACTCTCAAGCCCGACTTCCCACAGCGCCCAAGCGACAGTGCCTGCGAAAGTCGCAAGATAAATCCAGACGGCGAACATGGAGCGCCGAAACAGGAAGAATGCGGTCAACAACAGGCCTAGACCGGCAAAGATGTAATACCAGGAGCCCCCTAGTGCAGCGAGCCAGATGCCGCCAGCGAATATAGGCAGCCCGAAAATCAGAATGATCGCCGCGGCCACCATGGCAATCCAGAAGCCGATGCCCCGCTTCCTGCTTCGGTCTGTCATGCCCTCATTCCTCCAACAATATCTCTGAACCCATAAGGGACACAGCGGGGCAGGGTTCCATCGAATTTCGACACCGTTTCGCTCGCTCGAGAGGAAAGGGGATTAGAGCTGCTGCGTATTTCGGTTCATCGTGGAGTCCAGAGTGTCGTCTTCGATATGGAACACTCTGCCAAGCAAAGAAGTTGTCAATCCAGATTGGAGAAACAGCGATGGCAAAGTGTGATCAATGCGGAAATGGTTATGACAAGCCCCTCGAGGTGAAGATCGGTGAAGAGACTTAACCTTCGACAGCTTTGAATTCGCGATCCAGAAGCTCGCTCCGTCCACATTGCGATGTGCGTGTGATCGGACATGGGGGTTGAACACAACGACGTCATATACTGCCGTGCGCATTGTGCTGCGCAACAAAGCGCCGACGCACTCACGGATCGTGCGCCATAGAACCCATTGTCGATACACGGTGATGTGCGTAGGACCTGCCGATGCCGATCACCGCGCGGATGATCAAACCAGCATACTCAAAGTGAATATCCTGCTCGAAAGAAGGCGGGCGAGGCAACGACATGGAGCGCAAGAAGCAGTTTATGCCCTAAAAAGAAGCCGGCGGGGCGAGGCCGGCCCAAAGACGGTCGGCCGAGGATGATTAGTGTAGCGGCGGATTATCGCCGGTGGCATCACAGCCCGGTTGCGTTCAATGTCGCCTACCATCATGATGTCCAGATACGTTTTATCCTAAATTAGCCGCTCCAAAATTGAACATTGGCGCAATCGACGACGCTGCCGTTCACCGATTTTGCGCGGCCGCTCAAGGTGCATCCAATTCTTGTTCCTCACATCGACTTGGACGGCTAAGGTGAACATATTGGGAGCTTAACTGTTTTGTGCTAAACGCACACGTAGCTTGGCGAATGAGATACTGCATGAACGCAGCCGAAAGCACGACCATCCTGGTCGTCGAAGACGAAATTTTGATCCTTATCGATCTCGCTATGAGCTTGAGGAGCGCTGGTTTTGGCGTTTTGGAGGCCTCCAGTGCCGACGCGGCCATTGAGCTGCTCGAAAAGCATCCGGACATTCGGGCCGTCATTACCGATATCGACATGCCGGGCTCAATGAACGGCCTCGCACTGGCGCACGCCGTGTTTGACAAATGGCCCCCGTGCCGCCTTATCGTAGTGTCGGGACACCATTCCGTCTCAGCCGCAGAGCTGCCGAGTGGCGCTCGCTTTTTTTCCAAACCAGCTGATCCAATCGTCATCAACTCCGCGTTGAACGAAATGGGTGTCGCTGCCTGACGATGGTCAGCTGTCGGGAAACTTCATTTCCAAGGCTGTTCCGGCACCCGATGACGTAAATCGCGGCCCTCCACCAAAATGCCGACCCAGTCCTTCGATCAGCTGCATGCCTGTGCCTTTGTCGCTCGCGTCGTACGTTTTCCGGAGACCCATGCCGTTGTCGGCAAGGTATAGAAGAAGGTGGCCTTCTCAATCCGTTGATGACGATATCACGTTGCCACCGTCGAGGCATATTTGAAGCCGTTGGTAACAAACTCATTGACGATGAGACCAAGCGGCATAGCCGTATTAGTAGCGAGGCCTACATCATCGATGTCGATGCTCATAACAACGCCTTTCACTGCCTTTTCATGAAAATCGCGAAGACCCTCAACAAGCTTGGAAAGTGAGCTACTCCCCAATCGCTGGACAGATTTCGGCGTAATTTAAGCTACTCGTTGCACCTGCTGGTCGGGTTGGTTTTGCTCAATGCGCTGCCTATAGATCACGGCAGGCGGTTTGCCGCCAAGGGCGGAATGGGGGCGTCGGTGATTGTAGAATTCCATCCAGTCGCGGACGCCGGCGCGAGCCTGTGATCCGGTTTCCCAAGCGTGCAGATAAACGCATTCGTATTTGAGGGTGCGCCAGAGCCGCTCGACGAAGATGTTGTCGAGGAACCGGCCCTTGCCATCCATGGAGATGCGCACTCCCATTCGTCGCAACCGATCGGTCCAGGCAAATGACGTGAACTGGCTGCCCTGATCGGTATTCATGATCTCGGGTGGGCCGAACTTGTGAACAGCCTCATTCAACGCCTCAATGCAAAAGTCGGCCTCCAGCGTGTTCGAGATGCGCCATGCCAGCACCTTGCGGGTGTGCCAGTCCATGATGGCCACCAGGTAGAGAAAGCCCCGGCGCATCGGCAAATACGTGATATCCGCAGCCCAGGCCTGGTTGGGGCGCTCCACCCTCAACCCCTTCAGAAGATAGGGCCAGATCTTGTGCCCCTTGGCCGGTCTCGAGGTGTTTGGCTTCTGGTAAATCGGCATCAGACCCATGAGCCGCATCAGCCGACGCACGCGCTTCTCATTTATCAGGTGAGCTTCATTGCGTAGGTGCCAGGTCATCTGCCGGACTCCGAAGAAGGGGGTCTCCAGGAATTGCTCGTCGATCCTGCGCATCAGGGCGAGGTTGATCTCAGTCTCGCCTTTCGGCGTGTAGTAGAACGAGGAACGCGCGATCGACAGCAGCGTGCACTGCTTGCCAATCGAGAGCACGGGGTGAGCAGGTTCGATCATCCCCCGTCTCACTTCCCGCCCCAGGGCTTGAGCTTTCTGGACAAAAAATCGTTGGCGACGGCCAGCTCTCCGATCTTGGCGTGCAGATCCTTGACCTGTTCATCGTCAATCTCAGGCTTTTTGCGCCCGCCACGTTCGAACACACCCGATGCCCCTTCGAGCAACGCCCGTTTCCATTGGTGGATCATCGTGGGGTGGATTCCGAACCGGCTCGCCAATTCCGATACCGTCTCTTCGCCCTTCAATGCTTCCAGGGCGACCTTCGCCTTGAACTCGGGCGAATGCTGCTTGCGTTTCGACATCTCTGATCTCCATCGTCGAAGACCAGCAGACAACAATTTGTAGCTTACGTCAGTGCCCTATTTTCGGGGAGTAGCTCA
>NZ_FNCS01000029.1 GCF_900100665.1 Pelagibacterium luteolum | reverse complement strand
GGGGCATTCGGCTGGCATCGGGCCGGAGGCATGGGAGAGCCTGCGCCGCACCAAGATCTTCTACAAGGCGCCGATCACCACGCCGCAGGGCGGCGGCTTCAAGAGCCTGAACGTCACGATCCGCAAATCCCTCGGCCTGTTCGCCAACGTCCGTCCCGTCCGGGCCTTTGCGCCCTTCGTCGCGACGAAGCATCCGGGAATGGACGTCGTCATCGTGCGCGAGAACGAGGAAGACCTTTATGCCGGGATCGAGCACCGGCAGACCGACGAGGTATACCAGTGCCTCAAGATCGTCTCACGGCCAGGCTGTGAGCGGATCGTGCGCTACGCTTTCGAACACGCCAGGGCGAACGGGCGGCGGAAGGTCGCCTGCTTCACCAAGGACAACATCATGAAGCTGACCGATGGGCTGTTTCATACCGTATTTGACGAGGTGGGAGCGGAGTACCCGGACATCGAGAAGCAACATTGGATCGTCGACATCGGTGCGGCCAGGCTCGCAGCCGACCCCGGCCGGTTCGACGTCATCGTCACGCCTAACCTCTATGGCGACATCGTCTCCGACATTGCCGCCGAGATCGCGGGATCGGTCGGTCTTGCCCCTTCCGCTAATGTCGGCCAGCACGGAGCGATGTTCGAAGCGATTCATGGCAGTGCTCCCGCGCTCGCGGGGCAGGACGCCGCCAATCCGTCCGGCCTGTTGCTTGCAGGCGTGATGATGCTCCTCCATATCGGCCAGCGCCAAGCAGCGGAACGGCTTCACAATGCATGGCTGAAAACGATCGAAGACGGGATCCATACCTTCGATATCTTCAAGGAGGGTTCATCCCGCCAGAAGGTCGGCACCAGCGCCTTCGCAGATGCCGTGATCGCCCGGCTCGGCCAGGAGCCGGCGGTGCTGGAACCGGTTCGATACGAGGGCGAGGCGCACGCCTTCGCGGTGCCATCGGCCAAGCCGACCATTCCCGCAGTCAAGGGGCTCATCGGCGTCGACGTCTTCGTGCACCGGGCGGGCCGGGACGCTGAGGGCTTGGCCGCAGGCATGCAGTCGGCGGCGAATGGCAGCTATGACCTCGTCATGATCACCAACCGCGGCGTGAAGGTCTGGCCGAACGGCTTGCCGGAAACGTCCCTCACAGACCATTGGCGGTGCCGCTACATGGTCAAGCCCGATAAGCAGCTCAACAAGGCGATGATCGCCGAACTGCAGATGCGCCTGGCGCAGGCGGGGATCGACTTTATTAAGACCGAGCACCTGTGCACCTTCGACGGCCAACCCGGCTACTCGCTCGGCCAAGGGCAGTGACCGATCGCGGGCGCTTCGCCGGCCTGTCAGACCTCATGATTTGACAGGCCGTACTTAATCAATCATCAATCCCGTTTGCGGGTTCACAGCGTAGAGGCCTAATCCGATATGACAGGACGCACTCTCCCCGGCGGCTATAGGCTTGCAGATCTAAAGGGAGACCTGTCGGGCGGGCTAGTGGCAGGCGTAATCGCTCTGCCGCTCGCGCTGGCATTCGGCGTTCAGTCAGGCCTGGGGGCAGCCGCAGGCCTCTACGGCGCAATCGCGCTCGGGATCCTGGCTGCGGCGCTCGGCGGTACGCGTACGCAGGCATCTGGTCCTACCGGCCCGATGACTGTTGTCTCAGCTTCCGTCGTGGCAACGGCGGTTGCAACAACCGGCAGCGTGGAAGCGGGACTGGGCATCGTGCTGCTGGCTTTCCTGTGCGGCGGCGTCGTGCAGATCCTGCTCGGACTTGTTGGGATCGGCAGATACGTCAAGTTCTTTCCTTATCCCGTTGTGTCAGGGTTCATGAGCGGGGTCGGGCTGATCATCATCGTCCTTCAGATCTGGCCATTTCTCGGCTCCGCATCTCCAAAATCGCCGCTGGAGGTCTTCACGCGCATCACCGAACCGCTCGCCGCCGTGAACTGGAGCGCGGTGATGCTGGGTGCTATCACCATAGCGGTCTACTACCTGTTCCCACGTGTGACCAAAGTGGTGCCGGCCGTGCTCGTGGCCCTCCTGGTGGGCACGCTGATCGCTGTTTTCGCGAATTTGGACGTGCCCAATGTGGGCGCTATACCGAGCGCCATCCCCGAGCTGCAGCTGGGCCAGATCCTTTCGGTATCACCCGAGCACTACCCGCTCATCATCGGGTTCGGCGTCACCCTGGCACTGCTCGGTTCGATCGACTCTCTGCTGACCTCGGTGATCGCCGACAACATCACCAAGACCAAGCATGACAGCCGGCGCGAACTGATCGGACAAGGCATCGGAAATAGCGTCGCGGCGATCTTCGGCGGTATCCCAGGCGCCGGCGCGACGAAGGGAACGGTGGTCAACATCAACGCGGGCGGGACGACGCGGCTGTCCGGCGTCGTGCATGGCCTGTTCCTGCTGGCGGTGCTCCTCGGACTGGGCCGGTTCGCCGGCTACATACCCTTGAGCGTGCTCGCCGGCCTACTGATACCGGTCGGCCTCGCCATCATCGACTACAAGGGCCTGCGGCATCTCGGCCGCATACCCCGTGCAGACGCCGCCGTGCTGCTCATCGTCATGGGGATGACCGTTTTCGGGAACCTCATCCATGCCGTCGCGATCGGCGTAGTCCTGGCAAGCATCCTTTTCATGAAGAAGATGAGCGATTTGACCGAGGCGAACTCTCATGTCGGCGAGCTCACCGATCAGCCTTGGGCCGACGAAGAGAAGGTACTCGGGGCTCATCCAGGGCAGGTCTACATCAAGCATATGTACGGGCCGCTCTTCTTCGGCTCCGCGTCCAGGTTCCAGGAGATGGCGAGCACGGTCGACGAGAACGCCGCGCTGCTCGTAATCCGCATGGAAGAGGTTCCCTATGTTGACCAGTCGGGGCTCTACGCACTGGAGCAGGTCGCTTTAGACCTACGCCGGAAGGGCGCTGAAGTGGCCCTTACCGGCGTTCAGGAACAGCCTCTCGCCATGCTTCGGGATCTCAGGATCGTTCCTGATCTCATAAGCGAAGACATGTTGTTCGCCGACATGGAGTCCTTAAGCGACTGGTTGGGACGCAGCAGGGTGTCAGCCCGCCAGGATGGATTTACCCTCGCCCCCGTCGGGGCGACTTGATCGAAGGAGAAAGCGATGCGGACCGTGTCCGAAGCTGCGAAGATGGAGAAGCAGGGCCTCGTCGAAAAGGTCCTCACCAAGGAGGAACAGGCCAGCCTGACGCCGGACAAGGTGATCGCCCTGCTGAAGGAGGGCAACGCTCGCTTTGTTAGAGGCGAAATCACACTTCGCAATCATAACGAACAGATCCGGCGCGCGGTTGCCGGCCAATACCCGAAGGCGGTCGTGCTGTCCTGCCTGGATTCGCGCATCCCGGTTGAAGACGTGTTCGACCGCGGCATCGGCGACATGTTCGTGGCGCGTGTGGCAGGCAATACCATCAATGTAGACATCCTGGGCAGCATGGAGTTTGCCTGCAAAATTGCGGGCGCCAAACTCGTCGTCGTCATGGGCCACGAGCATTGCGGCGCCGTAATGGGCGCGATCGATGGCGTTCAATTGGGTCATATCACGGCGCTGCTGGGCAAGATTCGACCGGCCACGTTGATAACGGACGGGTTCGAAGGAGTCCGTACGAGCGAGAACGCCGATTACGTGTGCTGGGTCGCCGAGCAGAACGTCAGGCTGGGCGTCGAGCGCGTACGTGCTGAAAGCACTATCTTGTGCGAAATGGAGCAAGCTGGTGACATCAAGATTGTCGGAGCCATGTACGCGATGGACACCGGCGAAGTTAAAATCCTGACCATCTGAGGTTCGGGCGCCATGAGATGCCGTCGTGTACCGAATCACGCGGGGCAACCTTCGACACCCAAAGGTTCGTCTATAAGGGCATTGTCAGGGAAAGTTCCGTAATCCACGCCCGCGCGATGCCATCCAGCCACCAGGCCACCCAGAGGACCGCGAGTTGCAGTACAAGCCCACCAGACACAGTGCGGCGGAAGGAGGGTTCACTGCTGCGCAGCGCGATCCAGATCCGGACGAGCGTGTTCGCACTGAGCGCAGCGGCCAGGGGCAATACACCTTCGAGTGCTGAAATCTGCCCAACCGCCACGAGCGAGGCTAGAGCGACAGTTGCAGAATTGGTACTCACCAGACCGGCAAGTGTCGCGGTCACAAGAATAGCCGCGCTCCCGAAGTAATCGTTAAGGAGCGCGGAGATCAACATCACTGTCGCCACGATAAACGCGAAACCGACTGCGCTCTTGACGGAAAAGACCTGCGACGTCAGTCCTATCTCTGCTGGTTTGATCTCGCCGCGCTGGGTTAGGAAAAAGATCGCCGCACCATGCAGCCCCGCCGCTAGGCCGGCTCCGAGCAGCACTGGAAGCCCCACGGCGAACATGGCAGGGCTCAATGCAAGCAGGATAATCCCGATCTGAATGAGCGAAGACACCGAGGAAAGCGTTGCTCCCGCGGCGGCGCTCTTGGCATCGTCCGATTTTTCGCCCGCGCGACGGCCCAGGGCCGCGATCGTGGCGGTGCTCGACACGAAACCCGATAAAAAGCCACTCACCGGCAAGCCCAGATGCACTCCAACGACCCGCGTGGCAATGTGCCCCGCCGCACCGATCAGCATGACGAGCACCACGATGATGAAAAGACCGCGCGGGTTGAGCGCGCCGCCGGGACCAAAATTGAGGTTGGGCAGGACCGGCAAGATTACAAGAATCGACACGCCAAGAATAAGCCCGTCTCGCAACTCTGCCGCTGTCAGCACCGTCCGGCTAAAACCACGTATCACCTCGCGCGCCGCAAGGAGTGATGCAATAATCACTCCTACGCCGGCCGCTAACAGCGCCGTTTCGGTTGCAAGCGCGCCCAAGAGAACGACAGCGACAAGCGCAAGACTCGTGGTAAGCCCGGTGGTCGGATCGCCCTGTTGCACGACCCACACGATGCGGAAAGTCCCGACCGCCAATACTGCTACAGCCAATAACGGCATGCCGCCTGTCATCATGCTGATTGCGCCAATGAGCGATGCCAGTGCAAAGGTTCGAACCCCCGACGAGGCGTCCTTACCTGTCGTGTGTTCACTCTGCTCACGCTCGATACCAATCAGGAGACCAATTCCCAAGGCTTCTGCCAGCGCGAAGAATGACTCTGTGTCCGCTTCCATCCTCTCTCCATGGCTCACCGCCTGCGGCCTGCAGGTTCCGGGGTGAGAGGCTTAATATTACACCTAAGCCCTTAAACTGTTCACCAAAGCAGCTGCAACGGCTCTACTTACCGCGTCGACGCTTTCACGGTAATCGTGCATCGCTGATCCTCGCCGGCCGTGCGCGCGGCCTCGGCGCATCGACCGATCGCCTCGGCATTGTCGCGCACGAGCTGCGAGGAATCGACCACGCCGCGCCAGCCTTCAAGGTTGGCCGCCTGCATCATCTCGATACCGGCATTCCAGCGATCGGCCCCCATGACGATCGCCGCAACATGGGTGTCGGCCGCAAACGGCAGGATGCGCGGCAAGAGCAGCACAAGGAGCCCGCCGGCGAGCAAGCCAATGCCGCCCGCGATCAACATGCGCAAATCCTGCGAGCGCCGGTCGTAGGCGCTCTTGGTGTAGGCGGCCAGGTTGTTTGCCTCGCGCTCGAGGTCACGGCCTTTCCCCTCGAGCTGCTGAACGGCGGTCCTCACCAGGCTCTCGCCGCTGCGCTCGAGCGCGCGGGCGTAATGCTCTGGTCCCTGCCGAAGAACGGGCGACTGCTCGACGGCCTCAAGCCGCTCCGCGACAAGGCCGAGTTGCTGGACCATGCGGCTGAGATCGGGACCGTAATCGGGCGGTTGCTGGAATTTCTCGAACTGGTCGAACGCCGCTTCCACGCCTTTGCGGATGACGGTCATTTCCGCAGCCGTCTGCGTGCCTTGGACCTCGACTGTGCGCCGCAACGCCTCGAACGCCGCCGCCGGGTCGCCGGCCTGGCTGTCGTCCTCCGGCGCGAATCCTTCCCTGTCGTCGTCCGTCATCCCGTCTCCTATCGCTCAAGCCCGAGACTGCGGCCGCGCGTCAGGCTGCGTTCCATCTCTTGGGCGATGTTCTGTTCCCGCCGAATATGGCTGATGCCGAGGTCCTGGCTTCGGTTGCGCAGGATAGATTCAACCTGCGGGTCGCGCTCAAGCCCCTTCGCCATGCCCCGCATCTGCCCTTCGACTTTGCCGCGAGCCTCGTCGTGCTGCCAGCCGCGAAGTTGCTGGCGCTGCTGGTCGAAGTCCTGCCAGCGCTGCACGAAGCGCTCGGCCCTGACATTGGGGTCAGCCTGCATGGCGCGTTCCCGGTCCATGCCGCCGACGAGCTGGCCGACGCGCTCCCGGCCGGAAAGCTCGTTCATGACGCGCGCCGTTTCTGGATCGTGACGCATGGCCGACACCATGAGCCGGGCCGATCCCGGCCGCGCCTGGTCGAGCTCAAGGCCGGCGTCTCGCAATTCGGCTTTCTGGCTGTCGAGAACGGGAAGCCCGTCGCGCTCCATGCGCTCGGCCGCCGTCCAGGCGCGGGCGAAGCGATCAACCGAACGCTCGAACCCGGACAGCGGGCGCAGGCGATCGCTCTGCCTCTCCTGTTCGGGCTTGGCCTGCGCCGACGCCTCCCAACCGGAAGCGGAGAGACGCAAGCTCCCTTCCCTTTCCGGCCGCTCTAGCGGCTCCTGGGAAGCCCGACGATCGGCATGGAGCTGCAACCCGTCGAACATGCCGCGCGGACGCTGCTCGGCCCTCTGTGGTCGTTCCTGGGCGATCTCGGCCCCAGCGCGCGGCTGGCGGCTCTCGGCCGCCGCGCCGCGCGAAAGTTTCAGGCTCTCGAACCGGCTGCGGCGCTGCCCCTGCCGCCGATCGTCGCCGTGATCGGGGGCGAGATCCTCGCCCCCTTTTTCGGCCTCCATACGCGGCTGCCGCGTCTGACGCTCCGTTCGGGTATGCTCCCGATCGCGCGGAATCTCGATCTCGCTGCGCACGCCCATGCGCTCCGCAATCCCGCGTCTTTCCGCAAATTGCCGCTCGGCAAAGTCGCTTGTGTAGTCGAGCGTGGTTTCCTTCACGCCGGCGCGGCTGAGCCGCGACGAAAGCGCCTTGCCGTCCTTGAACTCGTCGCGGCCGGCGTAGAGCTGCGCACCGTCGCGGTGCCGCGTCATGGCGACATAGGTCAGATGCCTGCCCGCCTCGTCGATCACGAACACGTCGCCGCGGCCGATTTCGCCCTTACCCGCCTGCCAGCCATATTCCCACGACGCCAGCGTGCGGCTCTGGATGCCGGACGATTCCTCAAGGCCCTCGGCCGCCTTGCCCGACAGCGCCGCGCCGTGAACCTGATAGCCCTGCGCCTCCCATGCCTCGCGCGCCGCCGCCAGCATGGTGGATTTGCCAGCGCCGGCATAACCGACAACGGCCGCAATCCGCTCCGGCCCGGTGATGTGCGCGATCGCATGCCTCTGCTCGTCACTGAGCCGAGCCGTCTCGATCCGGCGTTCTCGCTCCTGGGCGTCCAGCTCGCCCCGATCGACCTTCCCGGCCATGTCGGTGGCAACGCTCGACCGGATCGCCTCGTCCTGTCGGCCGATCGCGTGCTCGACATGCCGGCGATCGACGCCATGCGTCCGCGCCTGGTGCAACTGCTCGGCCGACGCCGCTATGCCGGATTCGATCTCGACCATTTCGCGGGTTGAATAGCGGGCAAGCTCCTTCTCGCTTGCCGGCTGTAGCTCGACCAGGGCCGGCGAAGCCATGACGGACGAAAAGGCGTTCTGGAAGGCCTGCGCGTCGTCATTGATGTAGCGATGCAGCGTCCGCGCAACGTCATGCCGGTCGAACACGCTCTTTTCGTTGGTGATGAGCGTCAGCACCTGCTCGGGCTTCTGGCGGATCAGCTCGGCATTGCGCTGTGCGGCATCCTCGTCCAGCCGCGTCCGCGATACGTCGAGGCCCCGCCTGTCCATCTGGGTGGCATGGACGCCCATATGCTCGGTCGGCGTGATCTCTAGTCCGCGCTCCATATGCGAACGATGGTCGATCCGGATATCCAGACCAGCCCGGGCTAGGTGCTCGTTGGCATGGTGCTCCCATGCCTGACGAATGTCGCGGAGCTGCATCTGTGAGGTCGGCATGTCGTTCGCCAACAGCCATTTGTTCTCCCGCTCGATCGTCGCCTTGTCAGCAAGCCCCTCGGCCGTTACCGCGCGCGTCGTCATCAGCAGATGCGCATGGTGGTTGCGAACATCGCTCGCGCTATGAGGCTGATGGATGGCGAAATCGACCGCCGTCCCATGTCGGTCTGCGAGGTCCTGGGCGAACGCCCGCGTCAGCTCAAGCCGCTGCTCAGCCGATAGCTCATGCGGCAACGCAATCTCGAACTCCCGCGCAACGCGACCGTCCTTTCGCTTCTCGGCCAACTCGGCGGCATTCCACAAGGTCGAACGATCCCGCGCCCAATCCACATCGACGCCCTGCGGCAAGACGATCTCCGCATGCTCGACGCCCTGCTTGGTTCGGAAATCATGCGTGATTCCGTCGCGCTCGTTCGTCAGCCGTTCAGCCGATCGATAGGCGGCGGATGCGACGGCGCTGCGGCCGCTGGCGCGCGATACCGGTTTCATGCTGCAATGGTAGATCGCCAACGCTGTTCCCTCGATGTCGCTTCGCCCGTTTTCCGCTAGCTGAGTAGCCTACGGCACGCTGAGTTGCCTAGTAACTCGTAAGTGCGCCCTTCGTAAATCAATCGCTCCGCTCTTTGATAACTCCAGTGTGGAGCTGCGGCAAGCTAAAGGCGAAACAATTGATGCCGCGATTGTGTCTCTATGCGGGCATATTTTCAAGCCGGAAAGCAGGATTTAGCTTCAACACCTTGAGCGATGGGCTCGTTCCTGTAGGCTCATCGTGAGCGAACGGAGGTAGGCGACATGGCGAAAAAGACGATCGAACAAAGATTGGCGGAGCTGGATGCGCAGCGCGCCACCCTCAAGGCCAGACTCGGCAAACAGGAGCGCGCCAGGGACACCCGTCGCAAGGTGTTGCTCGGCGCGCTCGTCCTTCATCGGCTCGAACATGGCAAGGATGAGCTGTCGCGCGCGCTGCCCGACTGGCTGCGTCGCGAGCTGCCCGGCTTCCTCACCCGCGACGGCGATAAGGAGCTGTTTGACGATCTGCTCGCCTCTCCTGGCAATTCAACCGGGAGAACAGAGGGCGGCCAATGAATCAGGCGACACTTGCATGGGCCGCGTTCAGGAACATGATGCGCCAGGCCGCCCGTGATCCGGTTTGGGCGTTCGTCGCTCTGATCGTCGCGCCCTTTCGCGGCGGCCTCTATCTGCTCAAGGTCGGGTTCTTCATCGCCCTGGTCGCCGTCGTGCTCGCCGGCTTGCTGCATTTCGCCATACCGCAAGACTGGATCGTCGCGCGTTGGGCGGCCGGCCTGATTCTTCTCGCCATCATCGCCATGCTCGTCTTCCGTGTCCTGACCAACCCCATGATTACCCATTTCGGGGACATCGACAGCGACACCCACGGCTCGGCTCGCTTTGCCACGAACAAGGAAACCGCTCCCCTCACCCGCTCGGCATCCGGCCTCCTGATCGGCCGCGACGGCAAGACCGGAAAACTGCTGCGCTATGACGGCCCGGCGCACCTGCTGACGATGGCACCGACCAGGACCGGCAAGGGCATCGGTACCGTCATCCCGAATCTGCTCACCGCCGACCGCTCCGTGATCTGCATCGACCCCAAGGGCGAGAATGCTAGGATCGCCAGCCGTGCCCGCCAAAAATTCGGCCCGGTTCATATCCTCGATCCCTTCGGCGTCACCGGGCAAAACTCGGCCGCCTTCAATCCCCTCGATGCCCTCGACCCTGACGGCCTCGATGTCGCGGAAGACGCAAGCGCCCTGGCCGATGCCCTGGTCTATGACGAACCGGGCATGGCCAGCGAGGCGCATTGGAGCGAGGAAGCCAAGGCGCTGATTGGCGGCGTCATCCTCCATATCGCCGCACACGAGCCGCGCGACAGGCGCACCCTCGCCACCCTGCGCGAAGCCCTCACGCTGGCCCCGGAGGCCTTCACGGCGCTGCTCAAGGCCATGCAGGCGTCCACCGCCGCCGGCGGCCTGGTCACCCGCGCCGCCAACCGCCATCTCGGCAAGTCCGATCGCGAAGCCGCCGGCGTGCTCTCGGCTGCCCAGCGCCATACCCATTTTCTCGACTCGCCGCGCATGACGGCCGTGCTCGGCCGATCCGATTTCGCATTCCGTGACTTGAAGGTGCGCACCGCAACGGTGTTCCTCGTCCTGCCGCCCGATCGCCTCGCCACCTATTCAAGATGGCTGCGCCTGCTCGTCACCCAAAGCCTCACCGACATGGCCCGCGCGGCAAGCACGTCCCCTGCCCGGCCGTCAGCGCCGCCGACTACGCCAGTGCTGTATCTGCTGGATGAGTTCGCCGCCCTCGGCCACCTCGCTCCGTCGAGCGCGCCATGGGCCTCATGGCGGGCTACGGCGTCCAGCTCTGGCCGATCCTGCAAGACGTTCACCAGCTCCGCGCCACCTACGGGCAACGCGCCGGAACCTTCCTCTCCAACGCCGGCGTCCTGCAAATCTTCGGTGTCAACGATCACGACAGCGCCCGCCTCGTCTCCGATCTGCTCGGACAGGGAACCGCCGTCTTCCGCACCATGGGCCAGGCGCTCGATTCCGAAAAGTCGGGGATCTCCTTCGGCGAGCAACATTCCGGCCGGCCGTTGCTCACCCCCGATGAGGTCCGCAACCTGCCCCAAATGCTGAGTTGCTGTTCCTCGCCGCGCAACGCCCGATCGTCGCCGGAAAGCTCGCCTATTACGCCGACCGCGAGTTCAAAGGGCTGTTCGACCAGCCATGAGTGCAAAGGGCAACCATAGTGCTCGGCGGCGTCAAAAGGTGGGTTCTCGCCATGCTCGTGGGCCTTGCCGCTGCGCGTGGCTCCGATCCCGGCCTACGGCCGCTTTTGACGCAGCCTGCGCTCCTATGGAATCCTGAACCTGTCGGGACGAAGGGCTGCACCAAGCGCAGCGACAGCCCCGGCCGGCCCGCTCTCTCACATAGGGCCGTAGGGATGGCCGGGGCGGGATGATTACATGCTTGCAGGAAAGCATGGTTGCCCCCTGCCCTATTCCCACGCCTCGATCGGCACGGTCTTCTCGTCAAGATGCCGGGCCATGATCTTCTCATAGGCCGCCTCGTCCATGATCCCGAGGCGGCGCTGTGCGCTCACCATTTCCGCGATCTCGCGGGCAAGGCGGCTAGGATTCGTCGTCGTCATGCTCGATCTCCGTCACCGGCCTCTGCCAGTCGGGTTTCCCGGTGGAGCTGGCGCGGCTGCGCTTGTCGGCAAGGTGCTGGCGCACCTGGTCCACGCTGAGCGCCCGACTCGGATCGGCCTTCAGCTCGTCATAGGCGGCCGCAACCTCCGTGCGCAGCCAGTTTTCAAAAGCCTCGTCGCGTTCCGTCATGGCTCCCGCGCTCGATACGCGCCAACAGCTCGGCCCGCTGGCGGGCCATTTCCAACCCTCAAGCAACCGCGATTGTCAAATGCCCGACTGGATCGGCGGCCGGCTTCACTTTGATTTCGATATCGTAGCCAAGGCGATTCAGGCAGTCCATGAGCTTGCGCTCAGACAGGTTGGTGAAATCGCCACGCATCATCCCCGACACCTTCGGCTGTGGGATGCCCATGCGCTTCGCCGCCTCCTGCTGGTTCAACCCAAGGGCACGCATCGCCTTCCTGATCTCAACTACCAAACCGGCCTTGATCTTGAGCTTTTCGGCGTCAGGCAACCCGAGATCGGCAAAAACATTGCCAGAGCTGCGGTAAACCTCGACACCTTCAACGATCCTTTTTTCCATCTCGCATCTCCTGCGCCATCGCTTCGGCCACCTTCAGCCGAGTCCGAATGATGTCCATGTCTGCCTTGGGCGTGGCGATCCCGCTTTTGCTTTTCTTCTGGAAGCAATGCAGGACAAAAACCGCCTCCGTGAATCTCACCGTGTAGACGGCCCTATACGTGCCTCCGGCATCGTTATCGACAACCTCCAGCACGCCGGCACCGCCGAAGCCCTTGAGCACCTTAGCCGTATCGGCTTGGTCGCCCGCCTGAGCCAGCCACAGCGCGAAACCGAAATAATTACGCACGGCTCGCGGAAGCGCCATCAAATCCTTGTAGCTACTCGCTATCCATACGAGCGGGCGTTCGTTCTGGCTCAGGGTCATCTTATACCTGAACAGAGATAGAACACAAGCCGATTCTTATCGTTTGCAAACATGCTTGCATGGAAGCATGTTTGCGCTCTCACTCCCCTCCCTCTCGAACGACCGGGAAATTGTATTTGGCGAAAAGCAGGTTCATCGCCTCGGCCACAAGCCGCTCCTGCGGAATCCGCTTGCCCTGGGGATCGCGCGTTCGGAAGCTGAGTTCTTCCAGCGTCTCCCAATAGGCCGGCGGCAGGTAATGCGTCTTGGCCGTCTTGTTCGCCCGCGAGGGCGCAACATAGCTTCCGGCGGGCTGCGGGCTGCGAGCACGGCGCTTCGGCTCGGCCGGCGTGTCGGAAGCTGCCGGCGCGGGAGCTGGTTGCTCTGCGGTCTTGATGGCGGTCGCCAGGAGGGAGGGTTTGCGGCTCATGCTTTAATCCTTTCATGATTTCCTGCAATCATGCTTGCCTGCTCTGAAAGGAAGGTGAACAGGCCGGCGACTTCTTGGGCGGCACGCCCCTGCGGTTCCAGCTCTTGCGGCGTCTGCCCCAAGGCCGGCGCGTCCTCGTAGGCTTTCAGGCGCGACATATGGATGGGCGCGACCGCCACATTGAACCGCGCCGTGATCGCGGCGGCGTCGTCAGCCGCCCGACCCCCGGCGTTCGGATGCACGAGATTCAGCACCACGAAGGCCGGCGGGTTGCCCGCCATGTCGAGCAGCCGCTTTAGCGGCTCCAAGGTGTCGATGGCGAATATCTGCGCCTGGGTCGGGATCAATACCATGTCGGCATACTTGGCCGCCTCGGTCGAGGCGCTGTCCATCTTGCCGGGCGTGTCGATGAACACCCAATCCATGCCAAGGCTGCGATAGGCGTCGAGCGAGCGCCGGATAGCGCCGGGCTGGATCGAGGCAACGTCCGGCCCGTCGCCCTCTCGCCGGTCAAACCAGTTGACAGCGTTCGTCTGAGGGTCGAGGTCGAGCAGGGCCGATTTCTTCCCGGCCAGGTGCGCCGCGACCGCAAGCGCCGTCGCGATCGTGGTCTTGCCGGTCCCGCCCTTTTGCGTGCAGAGCGCCACTGTAATCATGATTGCATCCTTTCATGCAAGGAAGCCTACATGCTTTCGTGACACCATGAAAGCATGTTTGCATTGACGGCAGGTTAAGGCTCTGAGTCCTCGTCGGCCGCCATCGGCTCGTCGCACTCGCCGCAGACCAGGCGCACGCCCGGTTTCGCCCAGGCGTGCAGCTCGCAGCTCGGGCAGGTGTAGCGGGTCTTGCTGGCCGACTTCGCCTTGCGCTTCTTCCTGGCCTCGGCGTCGTCCCAAAGCTCGACATAGAGGGCCGAAAAGCCGGGCTGCGCCGCCAGTTCGGCAAAGGCGCGGGCGTAGGGGCCGGCCTCGATGATGTAATGGCTGCAAGACTGGCCCGTCTCCTTGCCGCCCGGCCGGCTGGTATCGGACGGGTGCAAGCCGATCGCGTGCATCTTCGCCGCCCATTCCTTGTTGTGGTAGCCGCTCCGCGACGGCTTCCCGAAATGGTGCTGCCAAAGGTGCGCCATCTCATGAGCGAGGGTGGAAAGGCTCTGCTCGTCGGTGCGGCTTTTGAAGTGCGACGGATTCAGCGCGATCTCGTCGGTGATCTCCGTGCCGTCCTTCGATCCGAACCGGCCGCCGGCGAAATAGCCATAGGCTTTGTTCTTGCGCTGCAAGGTCACGAGGCAGGGCGGCAGCTCGCCGCCGAAAAGCCGATCGTTGAAAAAATCGAACGCCCGATTCAGCGCGGCATAGGTTTTCGCGGTCGGCTTGGTAAGGGACATGGCGGCCTCTTTTGTATCGTACGAAATAACAATCGCACATTTCATGCTGTCATGCAAGCATGGTTACATGATTTCATGACGAGCACCGCCCTTGCCCCTTACTCCCTCTCGAAAGCCCATGCGGCGGTTGCCGCAGGCACAAGCGTTGCGGTTTTGCTGTGAGGTTTCCGCTTCCCGGTCCGCCCCATAAGCGGACCGGAACCGCCGCAGGGCCGCGTAAGCGGTCCGAACAGCGGCGTCCGCTTATGTTTTCTTACTTAGATAAAGGTTAGATGGGGATTCCGTCTGCTTGGCGGACTCACGTTTCTGCAAGGCGCTTCCCAGGGCTGCGAGCGCCCGTCCTAGCGGGCTGTCGCCGGCCTCGAACAGCGCCATCTCATCGAGGGGCAGGGCCTTCCTGTAGGCGTCCAGCTCGGCCGCGTGGACCTCCTGGGCGTGGCTGTGATCGTCGGGCGGGGGAGAGGCCTTGCCGAACCGGCCGAGAAACCGCAGCGCCTTTTCCGGTAGGGACAGGCGATAGGCGTTGCTCGCCTGCTGCACCTGGGGGCCGCGCCCCTCGTTGCCGGTCGGCTCGTAGCGCCGCAGCCAGTCGAGGAACCCATGCGCCCGCAAAGCTTTCAACGCCCGCACCACGGCATCGCGCGAGCGCCGCACCTTCCCCATGATGGTGCCGATCGACGGTTCCAGCCGGCCGGTGCGGAAATCGACCAGGTTGACGAAGTATTCAAGCACCTCGATCGCGACCGATCCGAGCGGGCCGGTACGCTCGCCCTTCTGGCGCTCGGCCAGCTCGTAGCGTTTGGCGGCCAAAAGCACCTTCTGGACTTCCTGCCGGTTGGTCGGCCGCCATATCCGGCCCTCGGAACGGCCCTTGAAATGGCTGCGCCGGCGAACCGGCGTCGGGCAGCGCTCGGCCGGGGGAGGGAGGACCAGACTAAACGTGCCCTGTCCCGATCCCCGCAATGCAGCCCGGCGCTCCTGGGCAAGCGTCGATAACTGCTCGGCCTCATCCTCGGCGAGCTGACCGGCACCGTGCCGGGTCCAAACCTCCCGCATGATTTCATCAAGCACGTTCCCACGCGCGCAGCCGATCGCGGCCGCGATGTGCGTCCTCAACATATGTCCTCGTCCTTCCGTTCAGAGGACATGACGGCGTTGGACGGCGGACACGACTTTCCCGTTTCCCCAAGAATCAATCTTGCGGAGCGGATTGCTCTAGCGTAGAAAAGGGGAGACTTACTGGCCCCGTTTTCTACGGTGTGTCTGACGGCCTACAAAAACGCTCGATCGTGCCACCGATCGGGCGTTTTGCCGTTATGTCCCTTGCTTCGCTTCGATGTAAAACCTCAACGCTTCCTCGATGACCGGCGCGCGCCCTCGCAAGCCCGCGTCGTCTTTCAGGCGGTCAATCGCCGCGACCAAATCGCCAGGCAGGTCGGCCTGAACTAGAATCCGGCCTTCCGCACGCCAACGCGCCCGAAGGTTTCGGACACTTTCCAGCTTAACTTGTTCTCGGGTTCGACTCGCCATGTCTACATGAAGAGCCGAAACGGCGCGATTCTGCAACCCTTTGCGTAAGGAGACGGGGAAGGCCCTATCTCTAGGGGGTAGGGGTTGCCCTGTTGTGCCGGCGCCTGTCAGCTCCCGGCCGGCACGTCGGCAAGCGCCCTGTAGAGGGTCGAGACATGCACGCTGAGCGTGGCCGCGATCTCGCGCGGCTTGCGCCCTTCCTCCCGCAACCGCAGCGCTAGGGCGAGCTGATCGGCCGATAGGGCAGGGGGCCGGCCGAAGCGCACGCCCTTCGCCTTCGCGGCCGCTCGGCCCTCGCTCGTGCGCTCGTGGATCAAGGATCGCTCGAACTCGGCAACGCCGGCGAAGAAGGTCAGCACCATGCGGCCGGCCGGCGTCGTCGTATCGGCCCACGGCTCGGCCAGCGACTTCAAGCCCGCCTCAACCGCGTCCAGGTGCTCGGCTATGTCGAGAAGATCGCGCGTCGATCGAGCGAAGCGGTCTAGCCTGGTGATCGTCACCACGTCGCCGGCGCGCAGATGGTCGAGCATCTTCGCCAGTTCGGAGCGGCTCCGCTTCGCTCCCGAAGCCTTTTCCTCATAGATTCGCTTGCAGCCCGCCGCTTTCAGCGCCGCGCGCTGTTGGTCGAGGTCCTGGCCGCTGGTCGAGACGCGCGCATATCCGATCATCATGGGGGAGGGGCTTTCGCTGCTATGCTCACCGCTCGAATCTAGCGGGTGCAACCCGTCGCGAAAATCCCATTCTGCGAATGTCGCGGGTTTCGGGATCGGGATTTTTGAAACTCCACTCCTAAAGGTAGCCATCCAGCTATCTTTCTTGACGGCGGTGATTGATTCATATTATGTAGCCTTATGGCTACCTTTCATCCCCAACTGCACACGATTTTCGCCGCGCTGTCGGACAAGACCCGGCTCAATGTCATCGAACGCTTGGCAATGGGGCCGGCGTCTATCTCGGAGCTTTCCGAGCCGTTCAAAATGGCAGGCCCGTCCTTTCTCAAGCACATAAAGGTGCTGGAGAGCGCCGGGTTGGTACGGTCGGAAAAAAGGGGCCGGGTGCGGTCGGTCACACTGATGCCGGACGCGCTGCAATGGGTGGATCACTGGGTCGGGCGGCACCGCCAGCAGTGGGAGCACCGCCTCGACAATCTGGGAACTTTTCTTTCAGACGGAGACAATTGATGGGCGAGCAGTCACAGCAGCATCGCGAATTTACGCTCGAACGCTTCTACCCGAATTGCAAGGAACACGTTTGGGCTGCCTGGAGCATTCGGGAGAAGAAAGCAGCCTGGCTCGGAAGTGAGGGGCTGGAGATGAATTTCTCACCCGGTGGTGTCGAGCGGAGCGGGTTTCGCAATTCAATGGGCGAGCACAACAGCGAGGGTCGCTATTTTGAGATCAAGGAAGGAGAACGCATCGTACTGGCCTATTCGATGGCGGTGAACGGGCGCGTCCATACCGTCTCGCTGGCCACAATCTTGTTTCGAGACGAGAATGGCGGAACACGACTTACTTACACTGAACAGATGTGTGTGATCGCTCCAAGCGACGGAGTCGAAGGCCGTAAGCACGGGTGGAACGCGCTGCTGAACGGCTTGGCTGGTTATCTTGAAGCCGATACCCGACAAACTGCGTAGGCGTTGTCGCAGTAATCCTAAAGCCTGCACCACGTTCGCAGCGGCCCGGAATCCGGGCCGCGAAGTGTCGCAAATGTCTGTCGCGAAACTTTGACTTTTGCACGTGACTTTTGCGACAGAAATTCCCCTGAAAATTCAACGCCGGCGATTTTGTCGCAAAACTTAGGAGTTCTGCGACAACGGACGCCGCAGGAGGGTGGAGCGGTACGGCGGCTTTCGGATCACGACGCGGTAAAGCCGCCCTACACCCGCCAGAGACCCCCCGCGTGCAACGTAGGCTTGCCGTCAACCAGCAATCGCGGTGACGTGCCGAGCGAAGTTGTCGAGAACGCCTTGCCAGTCCTGGCGCTGCTCGTCCACGGATGGGGTTGGTTCGGCATCGAACGTTTGATGGACGACGACGCCCGCCTCGGTCTCTGCGAACTCGACACGCACATGGCGGTCGTCATCCGTCCGCCACTCGATCACCCGCATCGGCTCGAGCCTGGTGTAGGTTGCGGCGAAGTCAAAACTCGTGCCGTCGTGTCTGGGCTCGATGCGGAGCTTTAGCAGACCGCCGACCTGCAAGTCGTTCGACGCCCAGGTGGTGCGCCAGTCGTCGGATGCGTCCCACTGCACGATGTCGGCGGGATCGTTGAAGGCCCGCCAGACGGTCTCGATCGGTGAATCGATGAGTGCTTCCGTCGTGATCTTCATGGTCTCAATCCTAGTCGTCGGTGCGCTAAGGTTAGCTCAAAACCGTCAGCTTGGCGATCGCCGCGAGCGCCGAGGCCAGTAATGCAACGCCCGGCAGGGCCTCGGCGGGTAGCTTGCGGATCATCAGGCATCTTCTCCATCAGGCGGTAGCGACGAGCCAGCCGACATAACCGGCGTAGAGCGCGACGAAGACGCCGCCCTCCCAGCGCTTCAGCGTCCAGCCGGAGCGCAGGAAGAGCGCGAGGAGCGCAGTGGCGCCGACGAGCACCCAGACGTCGAAGTGAGCGATCTCCGGCGGGACCGGGATCGGATGCACCACCGCGGTGAGCCCGAGGATGCCGAGCACGTTGTAGATGTTGGAGCCGACGATGTTGCCAAGCGCCACGTCCGGGTGGCGGCGGAGCGCGGCGACCACGCACGCAACGAGTTCGGGGAGCGAAGTGCCAATCGCGACCACGGTCAGGCCGACCACCGTGTCGCTGACGCCAAAGCCGGCGGCGAGATCGATCGCCGCGCCGACGAGGATGCGCGCGCCGATGACGGTGACCGCGATGCCGACGAGCGCGAGGCCGACCGACAACAGGACAGACTTGGGCCCCACCGGCGCGTCAGCCGCAACGTGCTCGTGCATCTCGGTCTCTGCGTCGGGTTGCCGCCGCTCGCTCCGGTAGGCCCAAGCGATGTAGCCGACGAGCAGCGCGACGAATGCGATGCCGAGCCAGCGGTCGAGGAAGCCGACGAGGACGGCGGCGACGCAGGCGATCGTCGAGCCGACCAGCGCCAGCCCGTCGCGCCGGAAGGCGGCCGGCTTGACGGCGAGCGGCGCGACGAGCGCGGTGAGCCCGAGGATGAGCAGGATGTTGGCGCTATTCGAGCCCACGACGTTGCCGACGGCGATGCCCGGCGCCTGCTCGAAGGCGGCGAACAGGCTGGTGACGAGTTCGGGCATCGAAGTGCCGAAGCCGACGAGCGTCAGACCGACAAGCAGCGGGGACACCCCGAGTGTGCGAGCCGCGCCCACCGCGCCGCGCACCAGCGCCTCGCCGCCCGCGGCGAGCAGCACGAGACCGAGCGCGACGAGCAGGATCGTCAAGACTCGGTGCTCCCGCCCCGGCATCCCTGGGCAACCAACATGCCGTGCGGGGTCTCATGGCCGCTGGCGGGCGACGTCGACCATTGCGTAATGACGGGCCAAGGAACAAGCGGCGCGGTCGATCCAGTTACCGGAAGTTTGAATTTGGTTGCCGTCATCGCTGATCGATCTCACAAGAAAGGCTGGCCGGCGACGATCGCCGCCGATTGCTGATCGGGGCCATGTCGCCACGGGTTGGCTGGAATCGCGCCTGACGTCTCCACATTGAATTGGTTTATACCTTCTATGAATTCAGTTCAGGAACAGCCCTCCAGGGTCTGATTGTGACCAGTGTTGGACACATTGACCACGACAGTCGATGCTACCGGTTCGTTCGGGAAATTTGTGCAGTCCGATGCTCTAAAGAGAAATATAGCCGATGAAACACTACTATGATGATGTCAAAGGCTTGGGCAATGTGGCCGTTAGTCGTCATGCTCAGGCTCGCATGGCTGACGACGGTATATCCCAGGAGGTTTTTGAAAGGGTTCTTCTCAACCCAATCCGGCCAGATATCAAGGATGGAATGGATGTTGTTTGGAGAGAGCGTGAAGGCTTGAGGATTGTCATTCTAACTGATCCCACTCCGAATATGGGAGCTGTTCTGGTCAAGACCGTTTATCGGGTGAAACCCCAAGCGAATGCTGTGAAATCAACTCGGTGACACAGCATGAGGCGGCTTAAGGCAGCCGCTCATGACTTTGGTACAGGCGGCGGTCTTGATCATTCCTCCGCTATCAGGAATGGCTGCGCGGCCTTTACTGCTGCATCGCAGCCCGGTGCAGCCTCGACGAGGAGGGCAGTCGGTTCGACCAGTCCGACCCAGACGCTGAGGGCACTGGAAGCGGCCCACCAGGGATCATCAACCGCGCGATCAATGATAGCGGGACCAGCGGCGGCGGCGCACTCCGTCACCTGTGCCACGATCTCCTGTGGCGCACGCGTGGCGGTGAGAACATCGGCAATCTCATTCTGGAGCGGGCCGATCAGGAAAAAGGATATCAGAGCAGCGATGAAGTCCCCCATGGGAACGGTCTCCTTTTCTTTCTATTTCGGATGGGCGGCGACAGTCTGCGCAGGGTGCGGACGTCGCCGAGCATTGAGTTAGGAGGCCAATCAGTCGATTCCGGCGCCGCAATGTGACGACGCTCTAAAGTAGCTTTTGCGCGGTCATCCCCCATTACTATGCGCCTCCTGGCTGCCGCGCGTTTTGATCAGGCTCCAGATCACGCCCGAGGCGATGATGGCGAAGGTCACACCGAGCGAGAGCGCGGCGGGGAACTTCTCCAACGCCACCATAACCGAGAACCCGGTTTAACTTCGCTCGCTGCCGCTCATCGATACGCATTGCGGTCGCTCCTTGACCCCTTCGTTAGCTCTCGACGCCGAGCGGGCGGCATCCATGCCTGCGGTTGAAAACCACGGTCCGGCCAGCGCGTTCGCGTCGGCGCCGTGCGATCTCTTCCGCCAGCTTCCTGGAAGTCCGGCCCACCTCCTTGGCGAGAGCCGTCAGCACGGAATAGTCGGCGTGGCCATGTGCCATCCCCTGCGCGAGGCGGTCCTTGGCGGCACGATACTCGGTGATGAGACGTTTGAGCGCATCGCTCGCGCGCCTGCCGGTCGAGCCGGCCACCTCGACCTTCCCCTTCCAGGACGAACTGCGAGTGCTGTCATGGCATTTCGCTTTCATCGGACGATCCTCCTTGTTCATGTCCTGAGAAACCAGATGGGTGACCGAAACCGATCGCGCCATGTCGTTTCGATGAGTTCCGTCAATGACAAGCATCGGCTTTGACAATGCCGTGACATCGGCACAGATTTTAGAGGATCGATTGCCCCGAACTTTCCAGCGATGACGTGATGTGCTGAGCGAGAGCCTCCGCGGCACGTGGGAGAGTTCCTGCTGCCCGATAAAGAACGATCTCGCTATCCGGCAGATCGGGCAGGCTCTGCTCTCCGCCAAGAATATGCAGCCCGGCGGACACCATCTCCTTGGGCAAAACCGTTACGCCCAAGCCCGCTTTCACCGCCGCCTGGAGCCCGGCAAGGCTGGGGCTCGTATAGGTAATCCGCCAGGGGCGAGCGGCACGGTCTAGCGCACCGAGTGCGGCCTTCCGGTAGACATCCGGCGCAGGCGCCAGGACGAGCGGCAGCTGTTCATTGCGATCGAGGAGCAGCCGGGGCGATCCGGCCCACACGAGCACCTCCTTCCAGACCCCGATCCCTCCGGCGCCGCTTTGAAGCTCTCTTTTGAAGAGCACCAGGTCGTACTGACCTTTGGAGAAACCATCGAGCAGGTTGACAGTGAAGTCGCAGTTCACTTCCAGCGCCACGCGCGGATGGGCGCGTGCGAAACGGGCAAGCACCTCCGGCAGGTGCACGGTGGCGAAATCCTCAGGCGTGCCGAGCCGGACGCGCCCTGCAACATCGGGCTCCATCAGCCGCGATCGGGCTTCGTCACCCAGGCGCAGGATCTGCCGCGCATAGGTCAGGAGGATCTCGCCGTCGGGCGTGAGCTGCAGCTCACGCCCCGGTTCACGCGTAAAGACGCGGCGCTTGAGGTTTTCCTCCAGCTTCTTGATCTGCAACGACACGGTCGACTGGGTCCGCCCCACCCGCTCGGCAGCTCGGGTGAAGCCACCATTGTCGACGATGGCCACAAAGGTGCGGAGCAGATCGAGATCGAAGGGCGGCAGCGAAGTCGGCACAACACCCTCCCCAGCAAACGCCATTGATATAATCAATGTTGTTCAGCGGCACAACTCATTTCTATCAATGATCTAGGAAGCCCATATGGGAAAGTGTCAGACAGGAGATCCGTCATGAACCAGCTCGTCGACCATAAAGCTCTCGCCCACTCTCATCCGCTTCCTGCCCTCAAAGCCGGAACCGCTGTCCCGGTCAGTGTCTCCTTCGGCGATGGCATCGGCCCGGAGATCATGCAGGCCTCGCTCAAGGTGCTGCTCGCCGCCGGCGCCAATATTGCCATCGAGCCGGTCGAAATCGGTGAACGTGTCTATCGTCGGGG
>NZ_FNCS01000026.1 GCF_900100665.1 Pelagibacterium luteolum | reverse complement strand
CGATCCTTCCGCGCCCTGGCAAAAGGGTTCGGTGGAGAACATGAACCGCCGAGTTCGACGCTATCTCCCTCGAGAGACGGTAATCCTGTCCCTACCGCGAACGTATCTGCGCCAGCTATGCGACCGGATTAATGGGACTCCGAGAAAATGCCTGAGCTATCGAACACCGGCAGAAGCCTTCCGCGATGAAATGCTAAATTTGAAGTTCACCAACCCGCCCCCGGTCAGCCCTTGCAACCCTGACCAGCCGGTCTGACCGGGGGCTACTGCTCTGCCAAGCGTCCCTCGAATGGAGCGTTGCATTTACATTCGAAGTCACACATCCATTTAGTAATGCGACACTTGGGCCACTTAGAGATGCGACACTCGCCCCTCTGACTGTGGTCAAGTTCAACGATGGAATAAAGACTGGCTTCAACGACGCCTAGCGCTGACGGAGTTGCCATGTCCTTGATCACGATGTCGCAGAAAGAACTGAGCCGCCTCGAAGCTATTCAGAAGATTCGGGCGCACCGACTGAGCGTTGTCCAGGCGGCCGAGCTGCTAAATATCAGTCGCAGTCAGGTTCACCGGCTCTTGCAAGCGTATGATCGCGGCGGCGCCAATGCCTGGTTTCCCAAAAAGAGGCCACCCTCGGCGGACATTTCTACTTTGCGCCAAAGCTGACATTTCAACTTGGCCGTCACACACTCTGTCGCACCTCTAATTGGCTTTGACACGCTCGTGTAGCGGGTGCGCGCTATTCCCAAGTGCGACTTCTGTTTGAAACCAATCCTCATGGGGCTCGGCGCCGCACTCTCAAAATAGATTGTTCAGCAGCGGGGTATTGTAATACGGTTCTAGCCCAGATCGTGGACCATCCTCTTTGCAGATCGGACAAACACAGCGACTTCACGCCGCATTGTTTAGTCGTTTGACGGCGATGTGCTGCTCATGTTGCCGGGCCCGCGCCATGTCGTAAGCCGTCTGCATGCGCATCAGCGTATCGGCTTTGATCCCAAAGCCCTTTTCAAAACGAATGGCCATATCTGGAGAAAGGCCCGCGTTCCCGTTGAGCAACGTACTCAGGGCCTGTCGTGAAACACCAAAATGATCAGCCAGCGCCTTCACGCTCATGCCAGTCGGAGCGACGATCTCTGACTTGAGAAAATCGCCGACATGAACGTTCAATGAGGAATGGAGCTTAAGTGCCATGATAATCCTCCAAGTTCATATCAACTAAGGCGCCGTCAGCGTTGATGCGGAATGTCAGGCGCCAGTTTCGGGTGACCGTCATTGACCAGGTGCCTTTGCGGTTGCCAGACAGTTCATGCAGTCCGAAATTGGGTGGAGCAGCAAGTTCTGCGACATCGTCGGCAGCATAAATGTACGCAAGCATTTTGCGCAAACGCTCGATATCGCCAACCAGTCCCCTGGCCGAACCGGTTTCAAAGAAGCGCCGCAACCCCTTATGGCTGATGGTCTCAACATCCATGTTAGAAGTATAGTGGCCAGTCCCATATGCGTCAAGTGACACGCGACGCATGGCAATCGATGGAAGCATGAGCTGACGGAATTGCCCTGTCTTTGAACGCTATCTCGAAGCATGGACTGAGCCGCATTGAAGCCATACAGAAGATCCGCTCGTGCAAATTGAGCGTCGTCTAGCCGCAGAGTTGCTTCATATGAGCCGCAGGCAGGTGCAGAGGAGCTTCGATCTGAAGGACGCCTGAACCACCCGCGATCTGCGAACTTGTTGCTTCTCCCAGCTGCCCTGCCCGGCTGGATAACCCTGATCAGCTCCACCTGGACAGGCGCTGCTCTACGCCAGGGAGAGACCCAACTATCGTTTCCTATTTACCCAGATCCGTCGGAGATCATGCCATCGGCAGGATGGTGGCGCGGCTGCCTACTACACCGCAAGGCGGGATTTGACGCGGAGCGCATCCGGTCCCGAGGCTACAAGAACCTCTAGCAACCAGAAAGAGTGGAAGAAGGGGGTCCTAAAGCCGCAATAGCGCGGCAGGCGAGCCTTTAACCAGTGCCGAGCGGCATGCTCTTGTGTGTCGCGCCCGGTGGCGACTAACTTGTGTGGATGATTATCCGGTCCAATTTAGAAGCGACAGGTTGTGGGGAACCCACACAAGATAGACTGCATTTCCTGGTCTGGAGGATCACGATATGACACATGACTCAAACATTGAAGACCGCATTCGCCAACGTGCGCACGAGATTTGGCTTCAAGAGGGGCAGCCAAGCGGACGCGAAAATGAGCATTGGGAACAAGCGAAGGGTGAGATCGAGAGCACTAGTACCGACCCCGACCCCGACCTCACGGAGTCATTGGGCGGCGCCGATGATCGAACCGAAACTGTCCCGCCGCAACAGGCTTCTCGAGGTGGAACCGCTCCCCGATAAGTCATGATGTCATCTCGGCTCGTTGAGGCGTATTTCGTGACGCCCCGGGGCGCTATTTGCGAATCGCTTCTTTGATCGTCCGAAAGACGTACGTCGCCCCGGAGGTTTGCACCCCCGCAATCAAGATCCGAAGCCACACCTTATTCTTTCGGGCCGTGTGAAAATCTCGAACCCGTCGTCACGCGCGATTGCAATCAGGGTTATCTCCGCCCTCGACGCGTTGCGGATGGCAGCAAGCGTCGGAACCGAGATCGCAATGATCACCGGCAGGTTTGCAAAGGCCGCCTTCTGCACAAGTTCGATCGAGACGCGACTGGTCAGCAACAGCGCGCCTGTTCCCGTTTCTTGTCGCGCCATTGCTCCGATCAGCTTGTCGAGAGCATTATGCCTCCCCACGTCCTCACGCACCATCACCACCCCCGACTCTTTCTGCCAAAGCGCCGCCGCGTGTGCGGCTCGTGTGGCCCTGTTGAGGGTCTGCATCTCCCGGAGGCGAGCCAGGGCGCACGCAATATCGGCGGACGACAGGCCAATCTTATGGGTCACGGCAGGGAGGATCCGGTCGACCTGCTCAAGGCTTTCGATGCCGCACAATCCGCAACCAGTTGGGCCTGCCATCACTCTGCGTCGTCCGATCATAGCGCGCGCCCGTTCCTCGACAATCCATAGGCGGGCTTCGATCCCTGCGTCGTGGATGACAATCTCCAGCCTTCTGATCTCGTCGCGGTGCGAGACGATCCGTTCGCTCAAGACAAAGCCGACCGCAAAATCCTCCAGATCAGCCGGAGTGGCCATCATGACGGCGACGGTCGTGCCGTTACAGACGATGGCGACAGGTTCCTCTTCAGGAACACAGCGCTCCGTGGGCCCCGTAACGGCACCCACCTTTAATGGCGTTACGGGCCGGGAAACTTCTACGATCCTCATTGCGCAGCCGCCGCGATATCTTGCGGCACAATGCGAACCGGAACCGACTTGGCGGCTGGCGTAAAGCTGTCCTGGGCGTGCTGATAGAGCGGGATCAGGGCGTTCGCTTCGGGATAGTACGCGCCGATGCATCCTTGCGGAATGTCGTAAGATAGGACCGTAAAGCCGTCCATGCGCCGATGAATGCCGTCGTCGGCCACCGTAACTAGACTGACAACGTCGTTTTCTTTCAATCCGAACCGTTTGATGTCTGATTTATTGACCAGAACCACCATGCGCGTGCCGTAGATCCCGCGGAAACGGTCCCGATAGCCATAGACCGTGGTGTTGAACTGGTCGTTGCTGCGCAGGGTAATGAGACGCAGGATCGTGTCGTCTTCACCGTCATCGAAGCTGGCCTGAAGCGCGCGCGGCGTCTTGAAATTGGCCTTGCCGGTTTCCGTCTTCCAGATGCGCTCGCGGGCGGGAATGGGCCGAGCAAAGCCTCCGGGCTTTTTGATCCGTTCGTTGAAATCGGCGAACATCTCGGGCCACGTGGTTTCCATGGCGTCGCGGATGGTCGCGTAATCGTTCACCCATCCGTCCCAGTCGATGCTGGCGTCTGATCCGATCGTTGCCTTGGCAATTTGAGCTACGATCCAGGGTTCGGACCGCAAGCCCGGGCTCGCGGGCTCGCGCATTCCCTTCGACTTGTGAAAGACCGCAGTCGAATCTTCCATAGTCACAATTTGTTCGTCCCCTTGCTGCCGATCGATCTCGATCCGTCCCAGGCACGGCAAGAGATAAGCCGCGCGCCCGTTGAACAGATGGGATCGGTTGAGCTTGGTGGCGATCTGCACTGTCAATTGCATGTTGGGCCAATGGGCTTCCATCTGGTCCCGGTCGGGAACGGCGCGCAGGAAATTGCCGCCCAGCCCGACAAAGGCATCGACGCTGCCAGCAACTATCCCCTGACAGGCTTTGATAGTATTGAGACCCTCTTTGCGCGGGGCTTCGAACCCATATTGCTTTTCGAGTTGATCTAAAGGCGCAAGTTCGGGCTTTTCAGCGATACCCACCGTCCTCTGCCCCTGGACATTGGAATGACCTCGGACTGGGCAGATTCCCGATCCGCGCCGGCCGATATTGCCCTTAAGGAGCAGGAGATTGACCAGCATCTGTACCGTATCGACGCCCAGCTTGTGCTGGGTAAGCCCCATCCCATAGATGGCGATGGTATTACGGGCTCGCCCGTAGATTTTGGCAACGACCTCGAGATCCTTGCGCGTAAGGCCACTCTCACGTTCCAGATCCACCCAGGTCTGTGCGCGTAGAAACTCTTCGATCTTGGAGAAACCGCTCGTGTGCTCGCCGATAAATGCAGTGTCCAGCACCCGAGCTGTGCCATTGGCGCAGGCGTCGTCGTCGAAGCTTAGCAGCGCCTTGGCAATGCCCGCGATCGCCGCAATGTCTCCGCCGGCCCGAACCTGATGGTAGAGCGTGCTGATACGAGTTTCGCCAGAGGATAGCATGTGCGCGGGATTTTGGGGATCAACGAACCGCTCCCAGCCCCGTTCGCGCAGGGGATTAAAGGTGACAATCGTCGCTCCACGTTCGGTCGCGTCCTTAAGCTGATGGAGCATGCGCGGGCTGTTGGACCCGACGTTCTGCCCGAACGAGAGGATCATGTCGACGTCGTCGAAGTCCTCCAGCCTCACCGTTCCGACGGGAACTCCGATCACTTCGGGCAGCGCGACCGACGTGGTTTCGTGGCACATATTCGAACTGTCGGGCAGATTGTTATTGCCGTAGATACGGGCAAAGAGCTGATACATGTAGGACGTTTCGAGCGAGGCGCGGCCGGATGCATAGAACACTACTCGCTCAGGATCGCGGGATCGAATGTCCTCGAGTTCCGCCGCGATTCCGGCAATTGCCTCGCCCCAGGTCACGGGTTCGTAACAGTCAGTTTCGCGATTGAACCGCATGGGATGGGTGATCCGACCTTGATCTTCCAGATCGTGATCGGACCAGGTGCGCAAATCAGTGATCGTGTGCGCAGAAAAGAAGTCAGGCGTCGTGCGTTTCTTTGTGATCTCGGCGAAGGTCGCCTTGGCACCGTTCTCGCAGAACTCGGCCGGGTGGCTGGGCTCGGGCTTGGCCCATGCGCAACTCACGCACATGAACCCGTCGGGCTTGTTTTGCTGAACTAATTCGGGAACGGCGCTCGGAAGCAACTTTTGCTTAGCCATGTGGCGGGTGACCGACTTGATCGACCCCCATCCCCCCGCCGGCCCCTTATAGGGTTTGAATTTCTTCTTGCGAACCATATCCACACCTCACCCACGTTCCCTTTAAACTGAATGCCTTCCGTCCGGCACGGTTCCAGCATGGGCGAAGTAAAAGGCGGCACTCGGCAAGACACGATGATTCTTGCGAGCAACGCGCTTTGTCGTGAGGTGGCTTCGCGACGATGAGTGCATCCTGGCTGAGTGGCACAATTTTGATCTGCTATTGTCGCCTCATCGAGAGGTGAACCGGCGATTTGTTACCAGGACGGTCACGGTAAATGGACCATCGCGGCTCATGCTTTGTCGTTGGAACTCAGAGATATGAGGGGCGTTTGCAGGCTTCCGAGCGGAGTGGAGACAATGCAGGAATGGATCGCCAACAACAGCGACGTGATAAACGCCCTTTCGAGTGCAGCCATGCTGCTCGTCTGGCTCGGTTATTTGCAGGTTTTTCTACACAGCTACAGGCGGCAGATACGCCCCAAGATCGTCATTAACAGAGCAGCCGGCTCGACATTGGATGCATCCTGTTTCGTGAGTAACATGAGTTCCGACGCCATCTATATCGAAAGCGTGATTGTGACCTTACGCAGCACAAGCAAGCGCTACACGTTGGCTGTCACCGATTTGGAAGAGCTGGAAGACAGCGCCCCAGCCGATCCCAGACAACGCACGTTGCAGGGTCCGCTTGGATCGGGAGATTACACGTCGATTGGCACATTCGGAGATCTCATCGCGCGTGCAGAGCGAGCGGAAGGCACGTCCTGGTCTGATCCCGAAAACGAAGCCGTATTGCTTGACGTGACGGTCATCGCAGATCACGCCTCTGAGGAGCTGCTTATAGGTGCACAACGACGCTTTGGGGCAGAGGCAAAGGCGGGTACATGGTATGTGCAAGCCATGACCGGCAAAACCCAACAGATTCGCTCGCGGCGTGCCCGTAAGCGCATAATCGTTCAGATGGCCGATGTAAACTGAAACACAGGCTGAAAGTGCCGCACACCCGTTTAGCGTAACAATTCCCCATACTGTTCAGCACAGGGTGCGCAAACGGCTATTCCAGATCGGAACCACGACGTCACCGACAAGGTTAACAGCATGACATCAAGGAGGATCTAAAGATGGCACCACCCGTAGATCACCATAACAGTAGGCGCGATACAAAGCACAAGGGAGGCGCTGGCGCCTGAGGCAGGCCGCGACATTCATCGTCCGCGTGGCGGGATAAAGGGTCCCCTTCTCGTACTATGCCTGTTGGCTGTGGTAGTTCTGGCTGTCGTGGTGGCCGCGAACCTATAGATTTAGAACGAATGTGGAGCGCGTGCTTTGCCTTTCCTCCTCATATTACTGGCCGTGGCGTTTTTCGTCTTCTTGGTCATGGTCAGTTTAATCTTGTTCAGCAGCGTCATCGAAGCGCGGTTGCTGCCGCGTGATCAGGATCGACCCGACGCGCCACAAGACAACCAACCAGCGCCCGATGTACGCACGGGCCGCTGGCCCAGCTCTCGTCGCTAGCAAAACCAAGATCCTGCCAAAGCGTATTAGACCACCCCGCGGAACTTCGGATAGCCGCACGCACCGCGAGGAGTGAGGATCCGAGGCTGAAGTTGGTTTAAAAGGATCGCAAAGCCGCAGACTATTCTTGTTACCAGATTATCGCGGACCCTTTGAGCGTGTGATCACTAGACCCGCGACGCAATCGAGGGGTAGTCGCGGGGGGCGGAGAGATCTTGGACGTCACGCCCCTTGGCATTGGAGCAATTAGTGAGACACGCGCATTAAAAGAGCCTGAGCAATATCTGACGTCGTGACCGGTTTTTGAAACACGGGAATGTTTGCATAGGCAGCCGGGATTTCAGAAGCATCGTAGCCAGTGGCGAAAACGAATGGGATGTTGCGATCCATGAGAATGTCCGCAACCGCGAACGCTCGGTTACCTTGGATGTTCACATCTAGGATCGCCGCATCTAGATTTTGTACGCTGCCAAGAGCGTCAAGAGCCTGAATAATTTCACCAAACGGCCCGACGACATCAGCCCCGCTCTCACGTAGATCGCGAACGAGTTCTGCCATGATCCAATAGTCATCTTCCAGAACCAACACGCGGCGGCCGTGGAATATATTTGGGCTAGCCATATCAATTCCGATCAATAGGAAACTCAACTGAACAACGTAGCGGATCCGCACCGAGTTCAATGGTAACTTTTGCATCGAGAAAACAGAGCACTGATTGCTTGTTAAGCCGTCTGCCAGTGCCCGAGTCGGGAGACCTCGTCGCCCATGGGATTGATCTGGGATACTTTGTTCTTCCCAAAAGGAGTAAAGTTTGCCCGCCTTTCCAGCTTTGCAGCGAGAGCTTTATCGAGCGCCTGCATCTCGTGTTCGACGCGCTTGATTAGTAATTTGCTCGCTCTCGGCGCGAAAGAGGAGGCCTTAAAAGCGCGCCGATTGGCCGCTGATGCGTCGTTGAACTGAGCCAGAGTTCGACTGGCGAAAAGGTCTCATTGGCAAGGCTGCGGATGGCAGCGATCGGATTGCGCGCCCGGTGCTGAAGACGGCAGCCAGCGCCTGCTGCTGCCGCTCCTCAGTCTCCAAGGCGTCGTCTCGAACATCGCCCCGGCCATGTGCTTGGCCCCGCCGATGCTGTCATACTTGGTGCTGCCGGGTGCATAGAGCCAGTGGATGCAATCATCCGGTGCACAGCTCGAAACTCCTGACCGAATGGGTGCGCAATCGCCCGCCTTTTTAGGGCAGCCACTGCGTCGTCGGGTTGAGTACGGACCGATCAAACTCATAGCTTGGCTCGACCTCGCCGATTTTGGTGCCCTCCATCCGAAAGTGCTCGTCGGACTAGATTACCGTTCACGACTTATCATCCAGCCCCACAAACTCAGCCAGGAAAAGCTCGGCGGCGCTGCGTCTTTTCTCTTCGCTGAGCGCCAACAGGTCTCGGCTGTTGCACTCCGCTGTAATGTCCTCGTCGATCCCTCGAATTAGTTGGACATTTCCTTTCTCGCTCAACATCGAGAAATCATTTTTTGTCACCAACGCAACGCCCCACCAATCCCGGAAGCGTTATTGGCAAACATGACCGGCGTCCCGAAAGCTGAAATCACGACTGGGCAAACTCAACGCCTCGAGCGCATCGGTCAGGTACCGATACTGTTGTCGAGCCCGCGTCAACATCGATGCCTAGCCCTCGCCACTCGGATCGGCGCTGAGCCCCTTACGCGTCATGACCCGCAACGCCGTCATTTGATTGCCGTTAACTTCCCAAACGGCACGCCACAGGAATAGTCACTTGGCCAGGTTGGCTCCTGCAGCTTCGCAGTCACCAACACTCTTTAGGCCAGCGCCACGAGACCCATCTCCAACGCCTTGCGTATCGCCGCTGAGATGATGTGTTCAGGAGCTCCCTGAAACCGGCACTCCGTCACCCTCGCTTCGTCTCCGCGTATCTGAGTTGCTATGTAGACCAGCCCAACAGGTTTTCCTTGGTCGGGCTCTGGCCCCGCCACTCCAGTTATGGCTATGGCCAAATCTGCGCCTTCAGCCTCACGCAGCGCTCCCTTCGCCATGGCAGCGGCGACATCCGGGTCGTAAACCGTCCGCTCTTTGATGAGTGTCTCCGAAACGCCAAGAACATCCACCTTCATTGATGGACGGTAGGTTATGAAGCTCCCTTCCAGCACGTCCGAGCTTCTAGGTTCGGCAGCGACGCATGCGCCGAGCAGGCCTGCTGTGCAAGACTCCGCGGTAACAAGCCGGATCGACTTGTTCTTGAGACGCTGTACCAGGCGCCAACCAGCGGCTGCCGTTTCTGCGGGAAATGCACTCAACACACGATCATCGCGCAATACGGCAGGCCGGAAAAATCGTGTGTCAATCCGATCAAGCATGCCAAGCCGGTCGGACGCCGGGTGCGCCAAAGCGATCGGGTTAACGCGCTTGGACCACGTGGCACGTAGTTTGCGCAAAACGGTCGCGATGATAGACGATGCGGCCGGATCTTGCTGTGCATCCAGCGTGACCTCCAGTTCCGACTCAGTGAGCGATGGGTTTTCGCGTAAGGCATCGGTCACGGCAAAGACCGTTATGTCCCATTGAAGGTAGGACGCTCCGATCTGGGCTTCGTCGCCGTCCCCGATGTTCAGCCCGTCCGTCGGTGTGGCGCGCCAGATACTTTCAGGCACGCCATACCGCCGCGCCATCCAGGGTATTTCCCAGGACTTCGACAGCGCCTGCACTGGTGCAACGTCTCCGACGTCGCCATGGAGCGTCCAGAATCCCGCACCCAGTTCCGAGAAATTGTCAGTGCTGGCTACAAGTCCGCCCCAGCGATGCGCTTGATCGTACAGCGTGATCATACGCAGCCGCGCTCGGACATTGCCACGCCGCGTGCGCTCCTGGTTGGCGTGTGAGGTTTGTAGCGCCGCGTCGAGCTTTCCCATTGCAGCCACCATATTTTGATACTGCTCGGTCAGATCGATGTGCACATGCTCTAGGCCCAGTTCCCGGCAGGCCTCTATACCACGCTCCGTTTCGCTCGGTTCCTGCTCAATGGGCAGTGTGTACCCGATGACGCGCCAGCCGGCCTGTTTGAGAAGCGCCGCCGTCACAGCGCTATCTACGCCACCCGACATCCCCAGCACGGCGGTGGCAATGCCGGCCTGCTGCCGATAGTCCGACATTTGCCCCACCAAACGCTGTCCGACCGCCTCAAGTTTGGTCCGCGGCAAGAAGTGACCCGATCGGACCTGCGCATGCAGCCGCGCATCGAACCAAGGCGAAAGCTGCCCTCGCCCAGTTTGCCGCGAGAGTTCAAGAATTTCATCCAAGTGCTGCATTCAAACTGCCCGTCCTTTGCGAAGCGTTTCCCAGAGGTACAGGGCAAAGCATCCAGCATCTCGGGCGTTCCAGAGGCGGCACTTGTCCAGCATAAAGCAATGACGGCGCCGACCCGGAACCGCCTTCGGCCAAAGGGGTTGCCCCTGCTCCAGCAAACCGGACAAGCGATATGGTCCGCCGGCAGCAGATTGAACGCAGGACGAGGCGCGGTGCCAAGCGGTGCTACCAATCGAGCGCCAAATGAGCAGGAAACTTGGCGCCAAAATCCGCAACAAAGCTGCATGGGATGCAATCCGTACCAGCTTCTGGTTCGTGCCAACCATCATGGTCTTGCTCGCGCCCGGCCTCGCTGTTGGGGGGGCATGGGCTGATCACGGAACGGGCGATGGACTGGTAGCTCATCCTTGGTGGCTCTACGCCGGCACCCCCGACGCAGCACGCGATTTGCTATCCACGCTCTTGGCGTCGACCATCACGATGACGTCGTTAGTCTTTTCCATAACCATCGTCGTGCTGACATTGGCAGCGAGTCAATTCGGTCCGAGATTGATCCGCAATTTTATGGCGAGCATCCAAACCCAGCTCGTCTTCGGCACATTCTTAATGACAATACTATACTGCCTGATACAGTATGCCGCTCTTGGCCCGGTTACCGATCGGGTCCCTATCGCGATGCCTTCAGCAACCTTGGCTATCGTGCTTGTCGCTTTGAGTGTGGCGCTTCTCATACCCTTCATCCACACACTTGCGCTTTCGATCGTGTCGGAAACAATTATTGAACGAGTTGGACGGGAACTTGATGTCCTGCTGGACGATCTTGAGCCGCTAACGACCGTGGAACGTCTGCGCGCGTGGTCAGATGTCGCCGATCGCCCTGATCAAGTAGCCTTCGGAACAGACGATTCCGGCTACATTCAATCGATCGACTTCGATGAACTGGTCGCAATCGCCGAGCGTGCCGATCTTGTGATACATCTCGATCATCAACCTGGAAAGTTCGTCGTGCCTCACGGGCGCTGGATTTCCGTTTGGCCCGCGGGCCGACTGACTGAGGTGGACCGGAAGCGCATTTGCGAAACAATCACTACAGGCGTGAACCGCACGCCTGTTCAGGACGTCGATTACCCCATCCGTCATCTCGTAGAAATCGCAGTTCGCGCGCTCTCTCCGAGCCTCAATGACCCTTATACCGCGATCGCCGTGCTTCACCGCTTGTCGAAAAGCTTGGCGCGTCTGATGAGTTTGAGTTTGCCACGCGAGGTATTGATGGGCGAAAGCGGTGCTGTCCGAGTCCTATGCCCCCAACATGGTCATGCAGCCATTCTGGCTGCGAGTTTTGATCAAATCAGGCAACTGGGCGCAGGAAAGCCTGTCGTGGTGCTCAATCAAATCGAAGCGCTCAGGCAAGTAGGCGAGCACTGCCAAAACTTTGATCAGCTTGACGCGATAAAGAACCAGCTCGTGCGCCTGGGAGAAGATGCCAGCCGAGAAGTGGCCAACGCAGATGATCAAGCTGTAATCAGCATCCATCTGGCTACCGCGTTCAAGACCCTCTCCTCACTATAGCGTTCGCTGCCCGAGGTCTCCTCGCCTGTCGATGGCTGTCTAGGCCGTCACCGATAAACGATCCGCAAAGTAAGGAGCGGGTCCGCGGCGGCAAAGATACACTTCCCGCTCCGGATTGGCCACAACGGAAAAACCCGCACTCCGCAGAAGGGCTTCCATGCCGGCCCGGTTTGGGATGAACCAGTTAGTTGGATCGCCAGCATAACTATGCTCGACAAAGCTGAATTGAGGAAACCCAGCTTCCTCGAAAATCTCCCATTCGCTGAAATCGTAATCGCTCTCAACGCGAGCGATTTCCGCACTCCCCCGCTGCATGGACTGAAAGAGCAACAGGTCGTTCGCAGCATGTTGATGAATAAGATCGAGCGCGAGCAGAGGGTGTCGCAGATGGTACAGAACGCCCATGAAGACAACAAGATCGAACCTCTCGTGGAGGCGTTCTACGTCGTAGACAGTCATCTGACGGAAATTGATATCGAGCCCCTGATGGCCAGCAGCAAATTCAGCTTGGGCGAGATAGCGCGGATCGGAATCGATCCCGACCACACGGTCTGCGCCCCGCCGCTTCATCTCAAGTGTATAAAAGCCCGCATTGCACCCGATGTCGAGAACGCTCATACCTGAAAGATCTTTGGGCAAAACATGGCTGAACCGTTCCCACTTGAACGTTGGATAATCACCCAAAAAGTGATCCGGCGCCGTGGGGATGTCGTCGATAATTAGGTTGTGGAACCAAGGCCCCAGATCTTTGATCTTCTGAGCGAGAGATTGGTGCGTGTTCATGGCGCCGCGCCTCCTGCGACTGCTGCTAGACGTAGGCCAGGAATCGTATGTGGCGTGCGAGCCTGCGCGGACACCTCAGCCGCAAACCAGGAAATGGTATGAGGAAGCCCCTCGGACAGAGGCACCTTCGGCTCCCATCCCAGAACACTCTGAGCTCGGGCAATATCGGGCTGGCGGCGCTGGGGATCGTCTTGAGGGAGCGGTTTGTAGACGAGCTTCGATTGCGAACCCGTCAACGATACAACCATCTGCGCCAGTTCGGAGATCGTGAATTCACCCGGATTGCCAATGTTGACCGGCAGCTTGGGATTGGGCTGGACGTTCATGAGCCCGATAAGGCCAGCGACAAGATCGGAGACAAAGCAGAACGAACGCGTTTGGCTGCCGGTGCCGTAAATGGTCAAGGGCTGGTTGTGCAGAGCTTGCCAGATCAGGTTGGAAACGATGCGGCCATCATCTGCGCGCATGCGCGGGCCATAGGTGTTGAAAATCCGAACCACGCGAGCATCAACTTCGCCGAGCCGCAACATGTCAAAGCAAAGCGCCTCGGCAGCCCGCTTGCCTTCATCATAGCACGCCCTGGGTCCAGTACAATTGACATGCCCCCAATAATCTTCGCGCTGTGGGTGTTCTTCGGGATCACCATAAACCTCACTGGTAGACGCCTGGAGGAAACTGGCTTTCTTGTGTTTCGCCAAATCCAGTAAATTGCCTGTGCCAGCAACGCTCGTCATCATGGTATGGACCGGGTCCGCCTGATAGTGGGGCGGAGACGCCGGGCAAGCAAGATTGTAGATTTGGTCAACTCGGTCCTCGATCTGCATCGGCGTGCTGATGTCGTGCTCGACCAAACGGAAATTGGGGTGGTTTTGCAGTGGGCGGATGTTGCTGCGCCTGCCAGTGAGAAAGCTATCGAGACAGATTACGGCATGGCCCTCAGCAAGGAGCGCATCGCACAAGTGAGACCCCACAAATCCTGCACCCCCGGCAACGAGGATTGTCTTGCAGGGCGGTGTCACCTTTTTGAGCATGAGAGTTCTCCAGATCAAACGTGTTGAGGGGCAATGGCAGGAAGCTCTAGCTGAGCTAAATGTGCGAGAAGCTGGCTCGCGCGAGCCTTCCCAGTATGGGATGCGAGAGTAGTCTCTCGAGCCGAATTCGCGATGGCGCTCCGAGTCGTTTCGTCCATGTCTTTGAGAATGGCCACGACATCATCGGTGCCGTCAGCGGGAAGGATGGCCCTGCCGGGTGCGAAAAACTCGTCCAGCCCTTCCCAACGGTCGGTAATAATCGGGGTCCCGGTACCCCCCGCTTCGAACAGCCGTACGCTCGGGGACGAGCCTGCTGCGACCATGGCGGCGCGAGTGACGTTGAGCGCAAACATCTGTTGGTTGTAGAAAAGATTGTGCTCGCCGGGCGGCAGGTGGTCGATACGATCGACGTTACTGGGCCAATCGATATCCTCGGGATAATGTGGTCCGGCTACGACAAAACGCTTGTGCGGCAGGCGCCGCGCCGGCTCGATCAGCAGGCGATTTAACGTCGGCTGGCGATCGGGACTGTAGGTACCCAGATAGCCCAAATCCCACAGCTTGTCGGCATGGAGCGGATAGTATCGCGCTTCATCGACCGAACAATACAATGGTAACGCGCGCTTCGCGCCGCAGCAGCGCTCAAGGTGCTTGAGCACCCTGCCGCCGGAGAACGAGAAATACGCATCGAAAAGACCGATCTGGTCGCGACGCAAGTACTCCTCGTCACCATTATCGAGCTTTGCCAGAGTCACCGGCGTATCGATATCGTAAAAGCAGAACAGATTAGGTCTGAGATGTGCGGCCCGATCGATAACATGAGGGCCATCCGGCACATACGATCCGATTATGACCGAACGGGCACCTCCAAGGTCGGACGCGAAGCGATTGAAGAGATCATCGGTATTCTCGAATAGCTCGAGCGTGCAGAAATTAGGATCGGGGAGATCGCGATTGGATGCGTACCAGGGCATATCGCACTCGAGAAAAAGCACCCTGGCACCCTCCGATCTCAATCCGCGCAGCAAAGACCGATACGTGGTCGCATGGCCGTTGCCCCAGGATGAGGAAAGTGTCAGGCCGATGATGACGATATCGAAACGGCTCATTGGCCTGCCTCCACCGCACGACGGCCCGCCAGTGGCCGGATGGTGGCATCGGCCTGCCGCGCCCGATCGGCATAGGTGTGATCGGCCAGCACCCGCGCCAGAGCCGCGCGTCCAATCTCGGCCGCACGTTCAGTGGTGAGCTGGCGGACAATCTCAGCTACGTCTTGGCCGTCGCGTGCGACAAGTACCTCTTCGTCGGGCTTAAGGAACATCTCCAAACCCCTCCACGCGTCGGTGATGAGACACGCCCCTGCCCCCGCAGCCTCAAAGACACGAGTTGCTGGGGAGAACCCCATGCCAGCCATGCTATCACGCGAGACGTTTAGGACGGCCCGTGGGGTCACGTTGAAGGCGTTGTGGTCCGCTGTACCGACATGGCCTATATAAGCAATGTTGTCGGACATCGACTTATCGCCCCAACCCGACCCGCCTAGAATGAATTGACGATTGGGCAGCCGCGAAGCGGCGGCGAGAAAAAACTCTTCTACCCGTGCCTCTCGATCAGGCAGACGATTACCAAGGAAGGCAAGGTCTGCACGGTATCTTGGATCAAGCGCAACGGGATGATGTGTATCGGGATCAAGGCCGTTGTAAATCGGGACACAAATTCCTGCCCCCAAGGCTTCATAGGCAGACACGACCGGTTGGCCACCGCCATAGGTCAGCACCGCATCGAGCTTGCCCAATGCCGAACGTAACGGATGCTCGGGTTGATCTTGTATCCCCAATAAGGTCGCTGGCGCATCCACATCCCAGAAGATGCGAACCGCATCGAAGCGCGACGACTCCAACAGCGTATTCAAGAGCAGATCGTCCTCAAAACCCACGCCACTCGCCTTGACGACGACATCGGCGTCGGCTGCTTGTCGAGCAGCCTCAAGGAGGGCAGCGGTCGTCCCGTCGTAAACCACAACGCGTGCCCAATCGGGAGGCTCTATGTCACGATGGTTTTTGCGATCATAGACATCGGGTTCATAGAATGTGATGTCGTAACCAAGCCCACACATCGCCTTGAGCATGCCGCGATAGTAGGTTGCCGCACCGTTCCAATATGCCGAAAGCAGGCTTGAACCGTAAAATGCGAGCTTCATTGCGCAGCCTCCCGGTTCGCCAAAAGCTCCGCGACACGGCTGGTGCCTGCCTCCGCGAGAATTGCGAATAGCTCGTCGACACGATGGCGGCATGTGTGGCGGCTGGCGATTATCTCTCTGCCACGATTTGACAGTTCGGACGCCAGCTCCTTGTCGTTTAAAACCGCCATGAGCTGAGACTTCATCTCCTCACCATCACGCGCGATCAGAAAGTCCGCGCCCGGGTGAAACAGGTTCTCTGCGTCTTCCCACGGTGCGGCGATAAGCGGAATGCCGCAGGACAGAGCCTCGAAGACACGAATGGTTGGAATGCCGGGCAAGGCTTTTACATACGGTCGACGCGGGATGTGTATGGTTACGCGATGTTGGGCGAATTCTAGTGGCACCGAGGCGTTGGCGATCCACCCCCCAAAATTCAGTCCGGCCTTGGAAATGGCAGCAAGAGCGTTGTCGGGATACCGCACACCGCGCACGGCCCCCGATAGTCCAAGCGCAGCGGCGGGCTCGATCAGAAATTCATCGATCTCTCGCGTGCGCTCGTCATCCCCCCAGTTGCCGATCCATATAAGGTCGGCCCCGGGCACGACGCCCGGGTAAGGCTTGAAGATGCTGTCGTCCGCCGCTTCGTGCCAGGTGAACACTTGCCTGCCCCATCCGGCCTCAAGGTAACGTTGCCTCAGTACCTCACCGAACGCTAGAACGATGTCATAGCCCGAAAGATCAAGGCTTTCGATGTCATCGCGGGCCGACACGGCGCGGTGGTGCGTGTCGTGGAACACAAGAGTAACCGCGGCTCCCGCTTTGCGCATGGCACCCAGCTTGGCCACGAGCGAGGGGTCTGTCCACTCGTGCACCACAACCACATCTGCGTCCTCTAGCGCGGTGGCATGATCGAACTCTGTGCCATACGCGCGACTGATCAGCTCGGGAAACGTCGAAAAGAACTGCTGTTCGGCGGCCTCCCCTTGGTCGGCAAGCAAATGTTCACGGCTCCAGGCCCCGATGGGTTCGAGCGCTGACGCATGATGTCCTCTGCGGATCAGATCGCGCATGACTCCACGCAGGAAATGCGCATTGCCGTGGTTCCAGTCGGAGATCAGCGAATGCGTATAAAATATGAACTTCATGATATCCCTCAAGCTCGCTGAGTGATTGATGGTGTCTCGAGCAGTTCCAGATAGGCGGCGTCCATCGCCTTGGCCTGCGCAGCCACGGTGAACACCTGAGACCGCTTGCGGGCAGCCCGAGCGAAGTGGTCACGCAGACCCGGGTCGCGCGATAAGAAATTGACGGCATCGGCAAAAGCATTCGAGTCGACCGGGTGAACAAACAGAGCGGCCCCGTCCCAAAGTTCGCGGTAGGTCGGTATATCGGAGAGAACGAGAGCTGCGCCCGCGCCCGCCGCCTCCAGAGCGACAAGGCCGAAGGGCTCGTAGCGGGATGGTGAGCAGACGATGCCAGCCCGAGCCATAAGCGATCTGATCTCGCCATAGGGCAGTTCACCACGATGGTGTGCATGTGCGATCGATAGCGATTGCCCCGCTGGCCCACGGTTGCTCCCGGCCATAACGACCGGCCAATTGATCATGGAAGCAGCCTGATCGAGCACCTCTCCGTTCTTGCCATCGTCCCACCAGCGGCCAGCCGCAAGGACCAAGTTTTCCTTCTTGGTAGCGCCGGGAATTGCACGACTACCATTATGGACCACACGCTGACCGGCTATTGCCCCATACGCCTCGCTAAGCATCGCCGCGTGGGACCGGCTTGGCGCCAGGACCATGTCGCTGTTGTCAAACCCGGCCCGATTTCGGCGATATTGCCACGACCATTCCGATGGTACTGCCGATTTGCGTACGCCGGCGAACCAGGTCACCACACAGGAGTGCGACATTGTCAGGACCGGCACCCCGACAACCAGTCCCGCCGCCTGCGAGGGGAGGTTCAGGTGCAACAGATCCACTGCCCGCTCAGCAGCGAGCGCCGACAGCTGTGGCGCCACGACGTCGAGAGCACGCTCGTCGTCCACCATCCAATCAAGCGGCGCGTCCAGCCAGACCACCTGGCCCAGGCGCTGTGCTTCTTCAAGCTGCGCAACGGTAGGCCGTGGCCCGAGACCTGCGAACGTAAACTGATAGCCCAGAGGCCGAAGCTCGGCAGCAAGCTCTAGCGCATAGCGCCAAACCCCACCCAGAGCATCCAGGGTCATAAGTATATGCCGGCTCGCTGGGGGAGCGCTGATATGAGGGACGACTTTCAAAGCCGGGCTGAGGATCGGGCTCATGCTCTCGACCTCTCAATCGTGAGGATGGGCAGATCGCGGCTTTCTCCCAGCCAATGCGCCAACTCGTGCACGCCATCGCGCCAATTGATACGCTGCTGCCAGCCGACCTCACGCTCGATCCTACCGGTGTCGGCTACAAAATAAACCTGATCGCCGGCCCGCCACTCCTTGTGCTCGATGATAAGTTCCCGGCCCACGATGCGCTCGATCTCTTCGAGCACCAGACGCAAGCTCACGGCGTTCGTCGGCCCGCCACCCAAATTGAAAGCGCGGCCCGAAACGCGATCAATCGCGCCGAGCACACTGCGATAGGCCGCAACAGCGTCGCGCACGTGCAATACGTCGCGAACCTGCATCCCGTCGCCGTAAACGGTTATGGGCTCTCCCTGAAGGGCGCGGATCAGAAAGTGCGCAACCCAGCCCTGATCCTCGGTTCCGAACTGGCGCGGTCCGTAAATACAGCTCATGCGCAGCACAGCTGTCTGCAGCCCGAAGGATTTGGCATAATCGAGAACGTATTGGTCGGCGACGCCCTTCGAGCATCCGTATGGTGTGCAGAAATCGAGCTTGCGGTTCTCGCTGATGCCGCGCGCGCTAACAATGTCGTCAGCTGGACCATATCGATCCACGCTTCTGACCATCTTCATGTCGCCGAGATCACCATAAACCTTGTTGGTACTGGCAAAGACTACCGGCGCCTGACCGCCCGCCTGGCGCACGGCTTCGAGTACATTCAGAGTGCCACGCGCATTGATATCGAAATCATCAAACGGTTGGACCAGACTGGTCGTCACCGCTGTCTGCGCCGCCATATGGAACACCGCCCGCGCCTCGGCGATCACCGGCACCACACTGGGATAGTCACGGATGTCGGTCAGAACCGGATGCAAACGATCGCCATGGTTCGCCCGCAGCCATGCAAGGTTCTGGTCGACACCTGGGCGGCTGAGATTGTCCAGAACGATAACATCTTCACCTTCGGAGAGCAGCGTATTGGCAAGATTGGAGCCGATAAAGCCACAGCCACCGACAACAGTTATGGGCTTGTGACGTCCGGTAACCGCCGGCAACGCAACGCCCGCGCGCGCTTGATCAGCAGCCTCGATGACGCGCGCACTGCCGCCTTCTGCCAGAAGGCGCGCCAGTAGTTTAGGTTGCTCGTCAGCATCTAGGACCCCTAGATGGTAGTGGCGCGGATCGAACCACAATCCTTCCTGCACGGCCACATCGCTCGGGATATCCCGCCATGAGTACCAGTAGAGCCGGTCAGCCGGAACTTCGAGGGCTTGAGCAAATCGCCGGACCTGCTCGAGTTCATCGTTCCGCCAGGTCGAATAACCTGTCTCGGTGATCCAAATTTCGGCGTCGCGATTGTACCTGTCGAGAATTGAGCGCATCTGGCCGAGATGAAGGTCCCAGCCGCTCCAACTCCCCGCCTCGCTGTCCCACGTCCCCGGGAAACCATGAAGGCCGACAGCATCGACCACACCCAGCACGCCGCGCTCGCCCATGAGTTCGAGCCAATAGGAATCGAAGGGGCACGGTCCGCCGAGCACAGGCTTCCATCCGCGCTGCTTGGCCCAATGGGCGGCACCACCGACCATTTCGCAAAACATCTGGTAGTCGACGTCTTCGCGCCAGTCCCAGTCCAGAAGGTTATTGGGTTCGTTCCAAAGCTCGATATACTCAAAATGGTCGCCATGCCGCGTCAGCACATGGTCGACAAAATCGGCATAGTCCTTCAGAACATGCGGTGCGCCCGATGTCTTGCCGGTTCTGGACAGCGATGGCGGGGTATAGTGGATGCACGGAAGCAAATCTATCTTGCTGCCCAGCCGCGGCAAAAGCCAGTCGAACCAGGCATCACCCCCCGGCGCTAGATATTCCGCCCAGGACAAATGAGTACGCAGTTGCGTGGCGCCGGTTGCAAGCGCGCCGGCCAGTGTGCGCTCGGCGTGCTCATAATCCCCGGGACGAAACCACTCGACAAATCCAAAGGGCTTGAAGGCTGGGTTGGATGTCATGACACAAGACCTCGCTCCTCTAGGCCCCGGCGCATTTCAGCGCCCCGGTCGACGACAACCTCTGACCTCACCCAGCTTGCGAGTTCTTCCAGCGTGTCTTCCAGGCGATGGCGAGGCTCGAACCCTAAGATTTCGCGTGCTTTTCCGATGTCGGCGAAGCAATGGCGAATGTCGCCCGATCGGGCCTTGCCCAGGATGTCCGGCTCAATCTCCGAAACACCCATAGCTTGAGCCAAGAGCAGGGCAATGTCCGATACGGAATAGGCCTGCCCACTGCCGACATTGATCACCTGCCCGTTGGCGGCATCCTTCTCCAGGGCAAGCCGGAAAGCCCGCGCCACATCCCGCACATGGACGAAGTCGCGCTTTTGCTGGCCGTCTTCAAAGATGGTGGGAGGCTGACCGCTCGCCAACCGCGCTGCAAAATTTGCAAGGACGCCGGTGTATGGATTTGAAAGCGCCTGCCCCGCACCAAAGACGTTGAACAGCCGCAAGGCAACGGCTGGCACGTTGTAGGCCTCGCCAAAAATCAGAACCTGTCGCTCTTGAGCAAATTTTGTCAGGGCATAGATGGATGCGAGATCCACCGGCTTTTGTTCGTCAGTTGGGAGTGGACGCAAGGCCCTACCCATCAGCGATCGCGGATTCCAATCTCCCGACCGTATGTCCTCAGGCCGGCGGCGCGCGTTTGTAATGCGCTGGCCGCTTTCGGTTTCATAGGCGCCTTCGCCATAAACACTCATGGATGAGGCCACGACGATCTTGCGGATGCTCCTGCCGATCATGGCCTCCAGCAAGACCGCGGTCCCGAGATCGTTGGCGCCGACATATCGGGCGATCTCGTACTGGGATTGGCCCACGCCAACTTCCGCCGCCAGATGGATGACTTTGTCGACTCCGATGAGCGCTCCTTGGACCACAGCCCTGTCGCACACGTTGCCTTGGATGAACTCAACCTCATCGGGCAAGGTCGGGGCTGCAGATCCATGCACCTGCTCGATCAGCGCATCCAGAACACGAACCGAATAGCCGGCAGTGAGAAGGTCCTGCACGACATGCCGCCCGATAAACCCGCTACCACCCGTTAGAAGAACCTTTGACACCTCAACCTCGATCCTGATGCAGCCACTGCAGGACAAGGCAGCATCTTCCCCCGCAGTTCCCTCTTCGGGAGGTGCCGCTGAGCAGGCGGACAGAGGGAAGTGGAGAGATTTGGATGCTCGACTGGAACCGTTTTCCCAAGGTTGAAGCCACTTACGTACATGAAGATGATGAAGAAGAAGATCTGAAAATCAACATGCTGACGCCGCGGATGTTAAAGTAAGTTATTGATCCAAGTTAGATTCTACGGCGACGCATGCCGCAAGTTACTTTAAGGAACCAAGTTTTTTCCGAAAAAAATGAATTAAAACAATGGCTTCGCAAGATCAGCATCCTCATCAACATAATCTTCTATGGTGACTTCTTCAGGAACGGCAGCCCCTAGCTACCGTTGAGGCCTCGACCCTCTTGACGATGGAAGCTACGCTAGAAGCATCGGCCGATGGGGTTACAGAATTTCCAACTCATCAGTGAGGCGTGCCATGAGCAGCTCGCAGCAAACCACCAACCACGATACCATCAAGCACTGGGTGCGGGAGCGTCACGGCCATCCCGCAGTCGTACGCACCGAGGGCGAAGGCGGCATCCTCAGGATCGACTTCGGCGAAGCAGAGGAAAAGCTGGAGCAGATCGAATGGCAAGAGTTCTTCGATATCTTCGAAGCCAACGCGCTTAGCTTTCTCTACCAGGACAAGACCGCCGATGGTGGCACGAGCCGCTTCAACAAATTCGTTGAACGGTGAGTCCTGTGGAGTCGACAAATATCGATCAAACCCGCCAGGACGACGTCATGCGTGCTGCCATCGTCACTGGCCCAGGCGCGGTTGAAATACGACAGTGCCCAATCCCTCAACCGGCATCAGGTCAGGTCAGGCTACGATTGGAAGGAAGCGGCGTTTGCGCGTCAAACCTCGTGCCTTGGTCCGGTCCTGACTGGATGAAGTTCCCCACCGAACCAGGCGCGCTCGGCCACGAAGGCTGGGGCATCGTGGATGCCGTCGGTACGGATGTGACCAATGTGAACGTCGGAGACCGCGTCGCAGCCCTGTCCTATCATTGCTATGCTACCCACGACCTTGCGGAGGCAGAAGCTGTAGTCCGGCTTCCTGACGCTCTCTCTGGAAAGGCCTTTCCAGCCGAACCGCTTGCTTGCGCCGTCAACATCTTTGAGCGCAGCGACATCAAGCCGGGCCAGACGGTGGCGATTGTCGGCATCGGCTTTCTCGGTGCCATGCTGACGCAGATGGCGAACCGCGCCGGTGCGCGTGTCATCGCAATCGGGCGTCGTGCCTGGACCTTGGACATTGCCAGCCAAATGGGCGCCGCCGAGGCCGTTTTGATGGACGATCATTGGCGCATCATCGACGGCGTAAAATCCCTCACCAGCGACGTCTTCTGCGATCGAGTCATCGAATGCACAGGCAAGCAATGGCCGCTCGATCTCGCAGCAGAACTCACCCGCGAGCGGGGACGCCTCGTTATTGCCGGATATCATCAGGACGGCCCTCGCCAAGTGAATATGCAACTATGGAATTGGCGGGGCCTCGACGTCATCAATGCGCATGAGCGAGAGCAGTCTCGCTACATCGAGGGCATGAAGGCTGCCGTCGACGCCGTGACAGTAGGAGCCCTGGACCCCTACCCCCTCATTACCCATACTTTCGGTCTCGAAGAGCTTGGAGAAGCTCTCGACATGACCCGCGACAGACCAAAAGGCTTCATGAAGGCGATCATCACTTACCCATGACCAACCTAGAAAAAGCCCGCACTTCCGCCCTCCAGCAGCCATCGCACCTGCCCCGTATCGGGTTTGCCGGGGTCGGCTGGATTGGCAGGCATAGGATGCAAGTTCTTGTCGACAACGGCCTTTGCAATGTCGCCGCCATTGCCGAACCCGATGACGAGGCTGCACAACTAGCGCAAGACCTCGCGCCCGATGCAGAGCGGTCTATGTCTTTCCAAGCGCTCATGGACCGCGACGATCTTGATGCTGTCGTCATTGCTACGCCCAGCGCAGCTCATGCAGAACAGTCGATAGCGGCCCTAAACAAGGGTTTGGCTGTCTTCTGTCAAAAGCCACTTGGGCGAAATGCCCGAGAGGTTGAAGCAGTCGTCACAGCGGCAAAGCGCGCGGACAGGCTCTTGGGCGTGGATCTGTCCTATCGCCATACGACTGCGATGATCGAAGTCCGCAAGATGCTGAAGTCTGGTGCTGCCGGCGACGTTTTTGCCGTCGATCTCGTGTTTCACAATGCTTATGGCCCGGACAAACCTTGGTTCTACGACAAATCTCTTTCAGGCGGTGGGTGCGTGATCGATCTAGGCGTCCACCTGGTCGATCTCGCTCTTTGGGCCCTCGATTTCCCCTCGGTGACGGCGGTGGAAAGCGAACTTTTCGCCCAAGGCGCCAGGCTGACCGATATCACCCGCATTGAGGATTTCGCGCTGGCGACTATTCATTTTGGTAGCAGCGGGATCATGCGACTTGCATGCTCGTGGAACCTCCACGCCGGACGCGAGGCCGAAATTGCCGCACGATTTTATGGGACCGAGGGAGGTCTCGCGTTCGAAAACGTTGGAGGATCATTCTACGATTTTTCAGCCACGCGGTTCAGCGGCACGACCACCAGCGCTCTCGTCGCCCCGCCCGATGACTGGGGCGGACGCGCTGTCCTTCAGTGGGGACGAGAGCTCTGCAGTTCTCTGAGCTACAACTCGGAGGCATCTCAATGTGTCCACGTGGCGAAGGTGCTCGACGCCATCTATGCTTCAGATCCAACTGGCGACATAGCTTCACGATAAAGCTCGAGGTCCATTCGACCCCGAGCCTTATCGTTCTGGGACATATCTAACGTTTAGCAGTCTCCTCGGCGGCGCTCAGATCGATAAATCGGAGAGTCGTTGGCACGATGTGTTCCTCGATCCACGACGCCATCGAACGCTCCTCGTTCAGGTTCTGCTCAAGCAACGAAACGGCATTTTGTGCCCCGGTGGCGTCGCAAAGGCCTGTGAGCGATATATAGGCGGCAATCTCGTAATGCTCGAACGCGTAATTTGCGAAAGCATCTTTTAAAATTTCGTCGCCAGCCACCGCGTGCGACAGCGCCGCCATGCTGCCTCCCATTGAGAGCATCATGTCTTTAATGCCCGAGTGCTTTTCCAGCATGTCGTTCAGTATCGTATCGAGCCGTTCGATTTGCTGCTCGGTCTCGTGCACATGCATCTGAAGCCTATCAGCCATTTCGGGATAATGCTCGATGCGCTTGATCTGCGGTTTCATGATCGCCAACGCTTGCTTTTCCATTGCGTGAGCTTTTCCCGTCCTGTGACAAAAGTCTTAAGAGCATCGTCTTGATGGGCCATGGCAATTTCTTTCGTTGATGACTGTCTGGCCAACCTCTCGTGGGTAACGAAGTTGCCGCTAACGTGTGCTTTACTCCGCCCGACAACGTGGGTTAATGGCTCCGCCGCGACCTTTTTCGCATCCGTAAGTCGGGCGTGATTGTTCAAACACCGACACCCCGAAATGCTCTATGTAATAATTGATGGCCAAGCGCAGAATAAAAGACTGTTAGACGCCTGAAGAAAAGCTAGCAGAACCAATTTGTTGGCACTTTTCGTCCTCTCGGCTTAGCCGAGGTTAATGGAACGGCTGATGCAACCCCGCCTTCGCTTAAGAGACGTCATGTCGGCGTCTCGAGAGCCAGAAGGTGGACAATGTTTTACACGGACAACAAGCTTCAGTACCCGGTGCGGGTCGAAAAACCCAATCCCCTTTTTGCACGCGCTCTGCAGCAGGCTATAGGCGGCGTAGAAGGCGAAATCCGGGTCGCAATGCAGTATATGTTCCAAGCCTGGGGCGCGCGCGGCGACAACAAATTCCGCGATCTCCTGCTCAATACTGCCGCCGAAGAACTCGGCCACATCGAGATGCTGGCCACAGCTGTGGCGCTCAACCTCGAAAACGCGCCCCTGAGCATGCAGGAAGATGTATCCTCAGATTCGATCGGCGGCGCGGTGCTTAATGGCATGAACTTGCGCCATATCCTTTCGACAGGCCTTGCCGCATTGCCAGAGAACGCGAACGGGGTGCCATTCAATGCCTCCCACGTTTACGCATCGGGCAACATCGCAGCCGATATGTCGGCCAACGTCACAGCCGAATCCAGCGGCCGGGTTCTGGCCGTACGACTCTACAACATGACCGATGACCCCGGCATGAAAGAAATGCTCTCTTACCTCATCGCGCGCGACACCATGCACCAAAACCAGTGGCTTGCGGCGATCGAGGAATTGGGCGGCAATGAAGAAGTCTTCCCCATTCCCAATAGCTTCCCTCAGGATCAGGAGGCCCGGGAATATTCATATGTCTATATGGGATTCCAGGCTGATGGCAGCGAACCGGCGCCCGGTCGGTGGAGCGAAGGTCTCTCTATTGATGGAAACGACAGCTTCTCTACGCGTCCCATGGATCCCCTCGGCGAAGAACCAGCCCTTGGTCGCGCTCGGCCCAATTCCGGCGCCCAAGCAGAACAGATGTAGACGGGTGACCATGAAACGACGTCATCTTATCGGAGCGGGCATGGCGTTTGCCGCTGGCGGAGCTGCGCCGGCCTTCGCATCGACTGTCCGGTCGGCAAGAAGCTGGGAAATGGCGACTTACGTCTGCAATACGGACAATTGCGCCCTCCCACCCGTCGCTGGCGCAAACCTGACGCTTTCGCCTGATCCGTCACGAGCCTACGACACGCAGTCGGTGCTCCTTGAGCACAATGGACAAAAGCTGGGTTATCTCCCGCGCCATATCGGCCATCTCGTTTCGGGCATGTTGAGTCTGGGTATCCCTATCGAAGCTCAAGTTAGAAGAGTCAGAACTGCGCCCCGGCTGAAGATCGACATTGCCCTCAAGGCTTCGGCATAAATCTGGCGGCCTCCGGCCGCCAGACTTCTCTAACCAATAACGAGAGGTCTTCGAAAATGATCAGCACTAAACTCCACGGCGTCCTCGACTATGCGGTCGGCGTCCTCCTCATCGCCGCACCATTTTTGTTCGGCTTCGCCAATGGCGGCCCCGAGCAATGGGTGCCAACCATTTTGGGCGCCACGACCATCGTTATGAGCCTGATCACACGATACGAATTGAGCGTTGCCAAGATCATCCCCCTGCCGGTCCATCTCACGATCGACCTGCTGTCTGGCGCGCTTCTCGCAGCCTCGCCCTGGTTATTTAGTTTTGCCGACACGATTTGGTGGCCGCATGTAGGCGTGGGCTTCTTGGAAATCCTAGTGGTCCTACTGACCCGCAGACGTGACGATGGCGTCCGCTAGTTCCACCCGCTGGGCGGGGCTGCTATTGGGCTTTAGCCTGGGCGGGCTCTTTGACGGGATCGTGCTCCACCAGATCCTCCAATGGCACCACCTGCTCAGCGGGCTTGCCTCCTCAAAGCTGGATCTGCCCATGCAAATCCTGGCCGACGGAATTTTTCACGCACTGATGTATGTGCTGGTGCTGGTCGGTCTCGTCTTTCTGTGGGGCGCGCGAAGGACGGCAAATCAGAGCCGCGAGCTGATCGCCATGTTCGCGATCGGCTTTGGCACATGGCACGGCGTCGATGCCGTTTTTTCGCACTGGATTCTTGGGCTTCATCGCATTCGAATGGACGCCGAAAACCCCCTGCTCTGGGATCTGGGATGGCTGGCAATCTTTGGACTGCTTCCCTTGGCCCTCGGCCTATGGCTGCGCGGTCGGCCGAACTTGGGCAACCGATCGGGCGGGGCCAGAGTCGCCTGCGCCCCGCTCGCCATGGTCGCAGCAGTTAGCCTGGCCATACCGTGGTCGCTGCAGCCTGCGTCAAACGAGAATGACACTGTGATTGTGGTGTTTCGCGCCGGTGTTACCCCGGCTCAAGCCATTACTGCAATGAAAGCGGTAGAGGGACGGCTTGTTTGGTCCGATGAGAGCGACCGGGTGTGGGCCATGCGGCTGAGCTTAGACGCGGACACGACCCTGCTCTACCGCAACGGCGCTTTGCTCGTCAGCAGCGAAAGCTTTATCGCCGGATGTCTGGGTTGGACTGCATGAGGACCGCTGCCCCCATATCAATAAAAGGCAGCACCGAGGTGTTAGCCGTCGGCGCTGCCCTATCTGGTCTGCTCTCAGCACTACTGCCGACCCTGTTCACCGGTCTTGGGCTTTGTGTCCTCAGAGCTGGTCATCACTGCATCCTTGACCTTGTCATACACATCCTCGACCGCCTGACGGGCCTCGTCGTGAATATCCTCAGCCCGGTGTCGCTCTCGATCGTATAGCCGTTCACCTTCTCGGGTCGCAGTGCGATTGAGCGAGTCCGATGCTTCTCCGAGATACTCGTCTTCCTGGCGAGTGTGCGGGAGGAAACCAGCAGCCAAAGCGCCGATCGCAAAGGCTATCGCCCCACCGACCAATGGTTGTTGATGCAGAAAATCGTCCGCAGCATGAACCGCGTCTTCGCCGTGGCGACGCAAACCATGTCCCGCGGCATGGGCACGATCACCCATATACCCGGCGCCGTGTCTGACGTCCTCGCCCATATGGCCCACGCCACGCCGCATGCTACTGCCAAAGCGCGAGACACGCTCGCCAGCCTTGCGCCAGTTGTGCTCGGCCCAGCCAGAAGCCTGGTGAAACCGGTCGCCCGCCTCATCGCGGAAGTCGGACACCTGATGGCCCGCTTCGTCAATAAACCCGCGGAAACGCCGCCCTGTTTCGTCGGTGAAGTGCCCCGCGCGGTGGCCGTGCTCGTCGCTGGGAGCCTTGAATTTGCGTCCGGTCGTATCGGCAAATTCCGTATAACTGCTGTCTTGGTCCCGCCCGCTGCCAATGCGCTTGATCGAGGAGCCCGTGATGATAGCAAGGGGATACTCTTCGGCCTCTGTCAGCGAGCGATCGTACATCGCATCTACGTCACGAGCATTGTCGTGGCCTCGACGAGAAGCATTGGACTGAATGGCCAGCCACGCGACGCTCGCAGCGGCCATCGCGACGGGCAACGGGTTCGACACAACCGAACGCCCCAGATTTCGCGTAAACTCTGCTCCGGGTCCGGACTCGGTGTACCGGAGAGCTTCGTCCAGCAACTGTCCGGGAGAAAACCGGGCAGAAATCTCCTCAACCCGCTGTTCGATGCGCGTACGCCGCGCTTCAATAGCGCGCTCGAGGTCTTTGGAACTCTTGTGCTGGTCAGCCATCACAGTCTCTCCCTTACAACGTTTGCGTCTTCCGAGAGCGAGTGGGCGGTCCGCTCCATTTTGAAGTTAGTGGCTTTGAGCTTTTTGACGCCCGACGAGATCATCGCCCAACCTATGCCGCCCACGACCAGCGCAACGCCGGCTGCGGCGAACGTATTGGCGAGCCCCGCGTCCATGCCCATGCTTTCAAGTAGGCCGGCAATGGCAACGACGAGCGCCGCCAACAGAACGCCAACGGCGCCAATCGCCAGGATTGCACCGATCACGACCATCTGGCCGCCATGTATAGCGCTATCGAGACGTTCACCGGCTTCGGTTTTGGCCAGTTGGATTTCTTCGCGGAACAGGGTCGAGACGTCATTGATCAGAGCCTTGACCTGCGAGGCCAGACCGCGTGAGCCCTCATTGGATGTGCTTGTCTTTGTCACGACTGTTCTCCTTCAGTCTTGGGCCTATCGGTGGGAGCGCCGCCCAAATCGGGCGCAGCCCCTCTCGGCTGTGCAGGAGACGGTCGCGCCTGGCCGCGGCCATAGTGGGAGCCCTCATAGAAAGTATCCGAGGTCCGGCCTGGTGAGCGCGCATACTCGCTGGTCTGCCGACTGGCCGATGCGGAAAAAAAACGCGTAGCTGCGAACCCGAGTAACGCGGCGCCTGCCAGAAATGCTGTTGGCCGTTCCCGGCCGAACCTCTCCACGTCGCCAACGAGTTGGCTTACGCTTCTCGAGCGCGTGTGGCTGGCTACGCCTTCCAACTGTTCCGCAATGGTGTTGGCATATCGCCCCGCCCAAGACTGTTCGCCCTGACGCAGCTCCTGCCCCACGCGATCAAAGACCGAGGCGAAACCTTCGATTTGACCAGCGGCCAGGTTTTTCTGATCCTCGGCATAGTGCCCGGCTGCGTGTCGAGCATCCTCAAATTCTTGCCGGACTTCGCGCTTTACGTCGTCGAAATCCTCACGAACTTTGCTTTTTACGCCATCCCAATCCTCTCGCGCAGTGTCGCGAACGCGATCTGAGTCGCTCCCATGGGGTGTATCGCCCCCAGGGTTGCTCGGCGGTGATGTGGTAGCCATTCTCACTCTCCATAGTGTGTCAGCCTGGAGAGCTAATGGTTCCGTCCTACGCAGGTTCCTTAGGCTCAATGCGTGCTTGATGTATGCGAGAGCCTCACAGCGGTTGCGACCGCCTCCTACTTCCCTCCGACGCCATGATAGGTCTATGCCCCAGGAACGACACCCGCCCGCCTTCGTTGGTCAGGCAGTACAAGACCGATAAGGAGACCAGAAATGGCCAAGGAAGATCGTCAGAAAGAGCGGCTGGAAAACAACGATACCGGCGGACACCTGGGCGGCACTAAGTTCGGGCAGACGCCGGGCCCGAACAACGCCAATCCCGCAAAGCCATCCAAGGATCAGGACGATGACCGAAACCGGAGTGAAGCCAAATGATGGAACAGAAACGCGACACAGCCCATGAGCACCATCCGCGCGATGACGAACTGGTCTGGCACGACGAGCATGGGCATCCCCACATCGCAGACCTCGCCGAAGAGCGAGCCATTCAGGCTCAGCGTGCAAGGGCAAGGGAGCGCAATGCGCCTCCCATTTCGACTGTCCGTTCGTCGCCGGACTGATAATCCCTGGCGTCGTCGACCCTGTGCAGTAGGCTGCATCAAGGGCGACGAGGCCTGCCCCCTCCACCTCTCAAAACGCTTCTGCAGCGAAATCGTGCGACCGGCCGGACAGCCCTTTCCAGCCCTACCGACCGCCAGCCACTGCGCCAACCACCGCCATTATGAGTTCATCGAGATTTATCGAGCCATGGGCTACCGCTCATCATCTTCCTTGATCCGCAAATTGTTCGGCTCAATTTCCGCTTGCCGCTCCAGCTCTGCAATAATTGCTTCTCGCACTTGCTGTTCGATCATTTGCAATATCCTTGGTTTAAATCGCAGGGACCCACTTCCAGAACACCCCTTCCATGCGATCTGCGAGTCCGACGCACGAGCCGTTGCCCCATTGTGATTAGGCGTGCAATATTGGCTCTGGCGCGCACTTGGTGCACTGCGCTCACGGAGCGCCTATTAGCCTGGCTTCCAACAAGTCGATCTTTCCGCGACCGTACATCTGACGCTTGACGAGCTTGAGCTGCCTTCAGTTTGTCCGTTTGACCAAGTTGAAGTAACTGCGGCCTCGACCGCAGCTCTGTCCCCTTGAACCCCCTTCGCGAATGAGGCCATCAGCCCCTGCGAAGATTGCTTGAGCCAATCGGCCAGGCCGGCAGAATTTCGGGTCCTGATCATGGCGTGGAACGCTTCAAGCTGACTGCGAGCTGCAACCAGGTTGGGGACATCGGCTTCAATAGCGGCGACAATGACCGTTTCTGACTTCGTCAGTCGGTCTCGCCCTGTGGTCATAAACCTGGCAATCGTTCGCGCCGAGGGAAGGCGTCGCAGGGCGGCGTCGGTCTGCTCGGCCCGCCGCCGGCGCGTTGCCCACTCTCCCACCACCCGAAGCGAACCTTT